>NZ_JBOJLN010000003.1:0-231287 GCF_050750165.1 Pseudidiomarina sp. WS423
GCTCTTTTTGAAAGATTGCTGATTTTCATTAGAGTCAGGGGTTCGCCAAACAACACCATCGACGCCAAGCAGTCGTAAGCCATGCCATGTTGGATGCTCGGCTTGTTCATTCCAAATTGCTTGCGTATGTTCAAATACCGATTGTACGGCATGTTCACCAAGGCGTTGTCTTGCTTGAGGAATAGCGCTTGGAGCTACAAGTGCCCGTCGACCAGGGAGCATGATATTCATTTGTCCAACGATGTCCCACACGCTGGTGTTGCGATATAAGGCCATGCCTATAATACTCCACAACACCATATCCAAGGGTAAACGTCTTTTCCTGACAGTGCCGACACCGGCCTTATCAAACGCTTCATTAATTAAATCAGGATCAAGAATGTCGGATAATTTACCCAGTTCTTCAGAGTTTGGAGCATATCCATTGGCTATTGCGAGTGCTGTAGTGAGTTGCATAAAAAAATCCGTAGCTAGAATTAACTAACTACGGATTCTGATCCATTGGGAGGATCGGTCAACCGATCGCTAAAATATTTCTTAACTGATCGGCATTAGCCTTCGGGCGCTTTTTTATTGCCTAAGATTTAATAAATAGTAAGCCAAGCGAACGAATGATTAGTGCAGTGCAATGTTAGCGAATCACTCAAGGCAAATAGAACCCCAGTGCTATATCACCTAACTGATTGTCGCATAGACATTAATAGAGTATATTTAACCTTATAAATAAACAATAATCTAACTTATTATGCAGAGACAACCTCATCTTGAAGACAGTAACGGCTTTACCCTGGTCGAACTGATTATTGTTATAGTGCTTGTTGGCATTTTAGCAGTGACGGCGGGACCAGCGTTTTTTGGTCGTTCGGGGGTTGATGCCGTGCTGTATCAAGACCGCTTGGTTGGGCTACTGCGACTGCAGCAACAGCGCGCAATGCAAGATACCACCAATGACTACTGTGTATTGATTCAGGGGAATCGTTTTGGTATTCCGCAGCTGTGTGGTGATGCAGCGCTGCCGGCAAATTTTAATCCTGAGTTTGAAGGCATCAGCCTTAGCGAAGCAAGTACGAATGTACTTGTCAGCACACAGCCGAGTCTCTCTACTGTCTATTTTAACGGGTTGGGATGTATCGGCACGGCAGCGAATGCTGCTTGTGGTAGCTTGGCATTGCAAATTGACGTAACTGAAGGTTCAGCTGTACGCAGTGTTTGTGTGCAATCACAAGGTTACATTCGCGAAGGAGCATGCTAATGATGCGTCGCGAAGGGTTCACCCTAATTGAAATTGTTATAGCAATTGTGGCTCTAGCGATAAGTCTTGTGATGTTAACTACTTTGATTTTTCCACAAGCTCGTAATAGTACTGAACAAGTCTTTCAAGCCCGTGCTATTGAATTAGGCAACAGTTTAATTAACGAAATTATGGCGCGCGGATTTGATGAAAATAGTGATATCGGTGGAGGCATAGTGCGTTGTGGGGAGTTTACTCAACCAGACTGCACTGCACCGACTAATTTAGGTCCGGAAGCTGGTGAAACACGCCCTGATTTTGACGATGTTGACGATTACCATTTATTGCACTTAACTGAGCCGAATATTGAATCAGCTTTAGGTGTAGATATTACTGATGAATATATTGGGTTTTCGTACGTTATAGAGGTCTGTTACGCCACCCTTCAAGGCGAATGCGTTGGTTCAATCCAAGATCTTAAGCGCATCACAGTCACCATTGAAAGCCCCAATAATGACACTGTGACGATGAGTTCGCTGCGAGGTAATTTCTAATGAGCAGACGAATTCGCGGTTTTACACTCATAGAGCTAATTATCGTTATCGTCATTTTAGCTGTTTTGAGTGTGGGAGTGTTTTCGTACATCGGAATTGGCGCGAATATATATACAGACGCAGTGTCTCGTGACCAATTGACAAGCCAAAGCCGTTTCGCAATAGAGCGATTAACTCGCGAGCTGCGAAACTCGCTACCGCGCAGTCAACGCGTAAATGCTACTGATAATAGTCGGTGTCTTGAATACGTCCCTATTTTCGCCAGTAGTAGCTATTTACAGATTCCAACGCCTGGTTTTAATGCAGGTGCTGATTTTATCGCTGTGCAACCGACTGAAAATGCACCAATACCCGCAGGTAGTAAGTTGATGGTTTATGCCACTACGCGCAATCATATATACAACAACGCATCTATTCGGTCTAAAGCAGATCCCATTTTGAGTGCTGGCCCGCAGGCCGGATTAGTTGAGATATCTTATTCAGGTACTCCACAGTTTTTCCCAACCCAAAGCCCAGCGCGTCGTTATTATATTGCGAGTCAACCAGTGAGTTGGTGTGTACAAGGTTCCGAATTACGACGCTATACTAACTATGGTTGGCAGACAGTTCAGCCTTCAGCGCTATGGCTTGCTGCTGGTGAGGCCTATGAAACAATGGCCGTTGGGTTAAGTAATAGCGTAAGCGAAGCGCCATTTTATGTTGAAGAGGCCACATTACGCAGAACGGCAGTAGTGCAGATGGATTTTCGCTTTACGAGTTCAAAAAATGAACCGATGAAGTTACTTCACGAGGTGCATGTTCCGAATGTTCCCTAAACAACAATGGTCAAAGCCGAATAAACAACGAGGTGCAGCGCTTGCGGTAGTGATATTTATTATCGTGGTAATGGCACTTATAGGCGCTGCATTAGTGCGTTTGTTGAGTAGTGGATCAAGCGCAGTGGTGTCGGAGGTTTCTGGCTCAAGAGCATACCATGCTGCGCAGTCAGCGCTGCAGTTAACGCTAACCGATTTATTTCCATTAAACTCAAATACAGCCAATACGTCACTGTGTAGCGCACGAGTCGTCGGTAATCCGGAACCGCTACTGGCAACCTACGCTTTTTCGGCACCCGGATTGGCATCGTGTTCTGCTGATGTTTATTGCGACCAATTAGCGTTGAACCCACCGTTTCAGGGGTATCACTTTCGACTACGTGCTGAAGGTGTTTGTACTGTCGGCTCTGAAACATACTCACGAGAAATATTAGTCGAGGCAAGTGATGGTACTTTCTAAATTGATTCGTATTTCGTTCGCGCTATTGTTATTTGCCGGTGTAAGCAATGCTTACGCCGAACGGTTTGATTTGCCCAACGAACTTGACGATTTGAATGACGAAGTAGGTAATATTTGCTCAATTTCAGGAAACACCATTACTTGTAATGGCAATGTCACGCTTCCCACAGGCGATGATATAAGAGTAAACGGCTCGCTGAATTTGATCGTCAATGGAAACCTTACCTTAAATGGTAATAACGAAGTCAATGTTGATGACTCGCCGAACGATCTGAACATTCAAGTATCTGGTCAATTTACTGCCAATAATAATAGCGATATCAACGCAAATATCACTGCGCAAGGGAACGTAGTTTTTAATGGCAATAATGAGGTTGAAGGTGACATTACAAGTAACAATGGCGAGATAAGACTTAATTCGAACGCCGATGTTGAAGGTGATTTAAATGCACCCAACGGGCCGATAATATTAAACGGTGACAATGAAGTGATTGGTAATGTTTCTGCTGGTCAAACAATCACTTTGAATAACGAGGCTGAAATTGAAGGTAATGTCTCGTCGGGACAAAATATTGTTCTCAATAGCAGTAATTTTGTAGAAGGTGACCTCGCTGCTTTTGGCGAGGTTACGCTAAATGGTGGTAGTGACGTTGATGGCAATATTGAAGCTGGAGGTAATGTCACACTAAACAGTGGCAACCAAGTGAATGGTAATATAAATTCCACTGGCACGGTAACTGTTTATGGTAACGGCGAAGTCACAGGCTATGTTAACGCGGCAAACATAAACGATAACGCCGGCGGGGTGCAAGGGCCAACGTGTAATATTAATAATAATGTTGGGCCCTGTGGTGCAGGCGGAGGCAGTACTTTACCTGCAGCAATTGGCCATTGGTTTATGGACGAATTAATCTGGGACGGAACCTCAGGTGAGGTGCTTGATTCGTCGGGGAATGAACGTCACGGCACAGCGCAAAATGGTGCCGAAACAGCACGTAGCACACCGGCAATTCCGGGTAACCCAGGAACCTGCAGATACGGTGACTTTAATGGGTCGAGCCGATTTTCAGTTGCCAATAATACCGCAATAAATAACTTACAAAATTTCACCATGGGGTTCTGGGTGCGCGCCGACGCAACCGATCAGAATAACTCAGACACCTACCAAACTATGGTGGTATATGGAAATACACCCACTTCACAAAATGACGGTAAATTTGAAGTTTATCGACTGACCCAGAATGGAGATTTGTATTTCGAAATTCGTACCGGCAATAACGATGTTCGCAATGTTAGTGTTGAGGGCAATGATATTTTTGATGGCGAATGGCATCACATAACGACTATTTTTGAACGCAGTAACCGCCGACTTACTTTAATCATTGACGGCGATTATGACGCAAGAACAACCAGCTCATTTAACGGCAATCACGACCTAAAAAATGTTAGTGGCGGACTAAATGTAGGGGGGCAGTCATTCGGTAGTAATAGTATTAATGGCCAAATGGATGAGCTGTATCTTTCTGACGTTATATTAAGTGAACAAGAAATTAGCGTTCTATACGTAACCACGCGGCCGTGTGTTGTGACACTTCCCAATGCTACGCTTGATTTTCAGTTTAATGATGGCCCTTGGACGGCTGGGCTAGCAAACGATGTTGAAGACTCCAGTGGCAACAACTTTAACGGAACCGCTTTAGGTGGTGTTACAGCGGGTTCTAGTTCTGACGCCCCAGCACTACCAAACGATGGAAGCGGCTTTGGTTCTTGTGGCTATGCCGAGTTTGACGGCAGCAATAATCAGTCGATACGCATTGATCATAATAATGAGCTTGACTTAACTAGTGAATATACCTTTGCAATGTGGGTCAATCCAGCCACTATTCCAAACTCTGGTAGCGTTACGCTTATTGATAAAGGAAGTAACTATCGCGTCGAGTTGCTATCTAACGGTGCTTTGCGGTGGCGTTGGCGAATTCCAGTTTGGTGGTGGACTATTGAGCGTGTCGTAGAGACACCAGCAAATACCTTGTCAGCAGGCAGCTGGACGCACATCGCCTTGCGCAGACAATCTACTCAACAAACTATATTTGTTAATGGGCAAATTGTGACGACGGCGACGAATACGGGTACGCCAGTAACTAATAACGATGACTTATATATCGGATATAATCCGACAGATAATAATAGCTATTACTCCGGTGCATTGGATCAGTTTCAACTGTTTGACTCTGCGCTTGCAGACACCGAAATAGAAGCACTGACCGATCAACGTTCACTGTGTGATGATGTCGTATTGCAATGTTATACCGATGCGCTTGATGATGGCACCGTGTTTGGTCAAACATGGACGTCTTCTGCGACATCGGGCAGCTTTATTCCGACTATCGTTAATGGCCGTGTCCGCTTGACCGAAAATGTGACTAATCAGGCAACCCGTATCACGTTGAATCAGACGTTTCCGGCAGCAAATAACCGAGTGATACTTGAATTTAGTCTGTTTGCCTATGGAGGCTCTGGTGCAGACGGTATTGCATTGGTTTTTTCAGATGCAACGGTGCCCCCTCAAGCGGGTGGTTATGGTGGTTCATTAGGGTATGCCCAACTTAATTTGGGGGGCACATTTACGCCAGGCTTCGCTGGTGGATGGCTCGGTATTGGATTCGATGAATATGGTAATTTCTCCAAAAACAACGAGGGTAGACAAGGCGGTTTTGGTGGACAACTACGTCCTGACCGTGTGGTGTTGCGCGGCGCTGAAGCGAACAATTATCCGTATTTGAAAGATTCGGGACAGCTGAGCCCGGGAGTCGATCAACCCGGCAATAGCCCTGGGCCTGAGCACAAATATCGAATTATTATTGATTCAACTGTACCTAATACATCAATAATCAGTGTTGAACGCGATACCGGTACTGGGTATCAATATATTATCGTGCCATTTGATGTTTTTGATGAATTTCCTGGTCAGCAACCTGTTGTTCCTGAAGATTTTCTCGTTAGTTTTACAGGGAGTACGGGCGGGTCGACAAACATTCACGAATTTGATGATATTCAAGTCTGTGCCATCGATACAGATAGCTTGAATTCAGAGATTGATCACTTCCGATTAACACACCAAGGTGAAACCATCGCATGTCTTGCCACGCCAATTGAAGTGCAGGCATGCCTCGATGCGAACTGCGACAACCTTTACACTGGTCCGACGGAAGTTGTATTGAGTACTACGGAAGGTACTTATGCGGGTGGTAATGTGCTCACTTACAACAGCAGCAGCGGGACTAAGTTCTTACGCAATACAGCAGGCGGAATCGCAACGGTTGGTGTACTAACCAGTGACCCTCTGCCTGATCCTGGATTCGAGACCAAATGTTTTGTCGCTGGTGTTGAGACAAGTTGCGACATTAACTTCAAAAACGCGGGATTACTATTTACTGATACGGACCAATTGAGTCCGATAGCTAACCAAATTTCAGGTGAATCCTTTAATGGTGTTATTCGTGCGGTTGAAACCAATACGCTAACTGGAGCCTGCGAAGCACGTTTAAGTGGCGCACAAGAAGTTCAAATAGGCTATGAGTGCCGTAATCCAACAAGTTGTATTGCGGGGCAAAGCATGTCGGTTAACGGTACTTCGGTCGGCGCAAATAATTTGAATAATGCGTCAAACACCGCAGCCGTTAATGTAGTTTTTGATAGCAATGGAAATGCGCCGATAACACTCGCATATACAGATGCGGGGCAAGTGCGACTGCATGGTCAAATCAATATCGATCAAAGCAATCCAGATCCAGCGTTTCAATTAACCGGTAACTCAAATAATTTTGTAGTTAAACCGCATACTTTAGTTGTTTCGAATGCCGCCTCGGGAGCGATTACTAACCCTGAAACAACTAATTCAGGAAGCGGATTTATTGCCGCCGGTGAGAATTTTCAGTTGTTTCTGGAGGCACGCAATAGTTTTGGCGCTGCCACACCTAATTTCGGCAATGAGCTATCCCCAGAAACAGTGACCGCCGCGCTTGATAGTCTGGTTTATCCAAGTGGTGGGAACTTAGGTACTTTGAGTACAACGGCGCCGTTTGTTGCAGATGCTGGCAACCCTGGGCGGTTTGTAAGTAATCAAATTTCGTACAATGAAGTGGGGAGTATTCGTATAAGAGGTGCTTTAACTGATAATGATTATTTAGGCGCTGGCGACATTCCGAATAAACCGCCAAGCCCTACAATTGGTCGGTTTTACCCTAGTTACTTGCAATTACAATCAAGTACCTTATCAAATAGTTGCTCTGCATTTACGTATATGGGGAATCCTGGAATTTTACTAGATTCGACATTAGTTGCTCGTGGCGCTGGCGGAAATGTCGTTCTAAATTACGACAACAATGATCTTGATTACGCAGGAACCGCAACCTTTGCACTAGCTGCAAAAAGTGGAACGAGTTACGGATTAGGTAGTCGTTTCAGCTCAATTACTAATGACGGGGTATGGAACGATGGTGTATATGTACTCACTTCATCAGCTCTCCAGTTTGCACGAGTTGGCACAGTAGACGGGCCGTTCCATATTTTAGAAGCTGGCATACGTGTCAACACGGAGATCGATAGCCGAGGGTTGATTGGCACTGACTTTGACGAAACTCAATCAGGATGTTCGGGCGTAAGTTGCAATGCAGTTCAACTTAATGGAACTCTTGATGTGCGTTATGGTCGACTTGTTGTTGAGAATACGTTCGGTCCTGAGGATGCTAACTTACCTGTTAACCTTTATGCCGAGTACTGGAATGGTTCCAACTTTATTGCAAATAGCGATGACAATTGCACGTCAGTGTTCCCGGTCAGTTTGAGCGTTACAGATGATCCGGAAGGGCTAGGTTCTGTGCCCGGAGGCATAAGCTCAACCCTAGGTAGTGGTATGTTGGCGCCAAACGCGATGTTCTGGCAACCTTCAACTAACTTAGCACCCGACAACGTGGGAGAGTTTGAGTTCGAATATCAAGCGCCACCATGGTTACAGTTTAATTGGGAGGACTCGGACGGAGTTAATTATCTGAATCCTCGAGGAACAGCTGGCTTTGGGCAATTTCGAGGCAATGATAGAATTATTTATCAACGTGAACTTGGTTGGTAAAATCGTGGTAAGATATTTGCCTTGTTCTTGTTATGGCTATCGCGCATTGGTAGAGTGTAACGGTTTAACTAGCAGCTGTTCTTGTCGGCTCGTAAAGCAAGAGACTAATAAGTAGGGATTGGCCTGTCGATGTTTAAAAAACTCCGTGGAATTTTCTCAAACGATCTCTCGATCGATTTGGGAACAGCAAACACATTAATTTACGTTAAAGACGAAGGCATCGTACTGAATGAGCCATCAGTTGTAGCGATTCGCCAAGAGCGCTCGGGTGGACCCAAGAGTGTGGCGGCAGTAGGTACTGCAGCAAAACAAATGTTGGGCCGTACGCCAGGGAACATTAAAGCCATTCGCCCTATGAAAGACGGTGTTATCGCTGACTTTTTTGTTACTGAAAAGATGCTGCAGCACTTCATTAAGAAAGTACACGACAGCCATTATTTCCGTCCTAGCCCGCGGGTGTTGGTGTGTGTGCCTTGTGGCTCCACTCAAGTAGAGCGCCGAGCGATTCGCGAATCAGCGTTAGGTGCTGGCGCCCGTGAAGTGCATTTAATTGATGAACCTATGGCGGCGGCGATTGGCGCTGGCTTACCGGTCTCGGAGCCAACTGGTTCGATGGTGGTTGATATTGGTGGCGGTACCACTGAAGTCGCTATTATCTCTTTAAATGGTGTGGTGTATTCGTCGTCGGTACGCATTGGCGGTGACAAATTTGACGAAGCCATCGTTAATTATATTCGCCGTAACTTCGGCTCTTTGATTGGCGAAGCTACGGCGGAGCGGATCAAACACGAAATTGGTTCGGCATTTCCTGGTGACGAAGTGCGTGAAATCGAAGTTCGTGGCCGTAATCTAGCGGAAGGTGTACCTCGCTCATTTACGCTGAATAGCAACGAAATTCTTGAAGCCTTACAAGAGCCTTTGATGGGTATTGTTAGTGCCGTGATGGTTGCGTTAGAGCAATCGCCACCAGAGCTAGCGTCAGATATTTCTGAGCGCGGCATGGTGCTTACCGGCGGTGGCGCGTTACTGCGTGACCTTGATCGCCTGTTAATGGAAGAAACCGGGATTCCGGTGATTGTCGCGGACGATCCATTAACTTGTGTGGCGCGCGGTGGTGGTAAAGCGTTAGAGATGATCGATATGCACGGCGGTGACCTGTTCAGTTATGAGTAAGCGGCCGCATGAAGTCGCTATTTGAACGAGGCCCAACACTACTCACGCGGCTGGTGCTTGCACTCAGCTGCGCTCTCACTTTGATGTTCTTAGACCACCGGCTCAATACGATGCAGCCGGTGCGTTCGTTTATGAGCACCCTGATTGCCCCGGTTCAATACCTCGCCGTACTGCCTGAGCAGGTGATGGACAGAATTGTCTATCTCGCCACCACACGCACCATGCTACGCAATGAAAATAAACTGTTAAAGCAAGAGCTGGAAGAACTGCAGATGGCAGTGCAGCGACTGAACTTTCTAGAAAACGAGAACGATCGGTTACGCCAATTGCTAGGTTCGGATGTACGTGAAGCTAGTCGTCGGATGGCCGCTGAAGTGGTTGCAGTAGCAACGGACCCATTTTCGCATCAGTTGGTGATCAACAAAGGCCTTGCCAATGGCGTGTATGAGGGCCAGCCGGTATTGGATAATCGCGGCGTGGTGGGGCAAGTGATGAGCGTTGGTCGTGGTACGGCGCGGGTGTTACTGATCGCCGACCAAAGCCATGCTATTTCGTTACGGGCCGAGCGTAATGATATCCGCGTTTTAGCTAAAGGCACGGGTGATTTGCAGCAGTTAGAATTGCAGTTTATCCCCCACAGCACGGATTTAGAGGTAGGCGATAAATTGGTGTCATCGGGGTTGGGTGGCATCTATCCGGAAGGTTATCCGGTAGCTGAGATCATCTCCATCGACCGCAACGAGCGCTTACAATATGCCCGCGTGTTAGCACGTCCTTATGCCCAACTTGATAGGGTGCGCACCTTGCTCTTGTTATGGCCAGCGGATGCTACCGAGCAACCGGTTTACGATACCGAAGAAGAGACGGCAGGAAACGATCATGTGGATTAAAGCCGGATTATTACCGCTGTTTATTACTTATATTATCGGGCTAGTACTGATGGTGATGCCGATGCCGCTGTTTTTAGAGGCTTGGCGCCCAGATTGGTTAAGTTTGGTGATCATTTATTGGTTGATGGCACTGCCCCACCGCGTAGGGATGGGAACCGTTCTGATTCTCGGGCTGATGACGGATATCCTGATGGGGTCTATCTTTGGAATCTATGCTAGCGCCTTATTGGTCATGGCCTATGCGCCGATTCGTCATTTTCAGCGCTTTCGAAATTACTCGCTAACGCAACAGGCCTTGGTGGTTGCGGTGCTTATTTTTATCAAGCGGGTGTTGGTGTATCAGTTAGAGCATTGGCTGAACGATGCGGTGTTTCATGTGTCTTATTTATATCCGGTGATTTCGTCGGCCATAGCTTGGCCATGGGTGTATCTGATTCTACGCAAATATCGGCGGCACTATGGTATCCAATAACGTGGTATTCAGTAACTTGGTATCCAATAACCTGGTATCCAGTAACTTGGTATCTAATACGCCCGCCGCGAGGCCGTTGGTGTTGGCGTCGGGGTCGCCGCGGCGCGCTGAGTTATTGCAGCTGTTGGGGAGGCCGTTTCAGGTGGTGTTACCACAGGTTCCCGAACAGCGCACGCCAAGTGAATCTGCAGCGGCCTATGTACAGCGTCTCGCCATCAGTAAAGCCGAAGCCGGTGCAACCTTGTGGCGCACCAAGGCAACGGCGAACACCACGACCAACAGCTTGGTGCTAGGTTCTGATACTGTGGTTGTAGTTGGTTATGCACAAGCGCACGAACAGGTGTTAGAAAAGCCGCGTGATTTTGCCGATTTTCAACGCATGATGCAGTTGCTAAGTGACACCACTCATACGGTTTTAACTGCCGTAGCGGTGACTCAGAGTGCACCACTAGAGCCGACAACGGACGTGACTATGGCTACCATGGTCGCCACCGAGGTGAGTTTTAAACCCTTAAGTGAGGGTGAGATCGCAGCTTATTGGGCCAGCGGTGAACCGCAAGATAAAGCCGGTGGTTATGGTATTCAAGGCTTAGCAGGGCGCTTCGTCACCCACTTGCAAGGCAGCTATTTTGCCGTGGTGGGGCTGCCGTTATATGAAACAGCAGAATTATTAACGCGTGTTGAGACGCAGCAAGCAGGCGGTCAGCAGTAGGAGTAACACGCATGAGTGCAGAAATTTTAATGAACGTCACCCCCACCGAAACTCGCGTGGCGCTGATCGAAAACGGTATTTTGCAAGAAATCCACATTGAGCGCCAAGCCAAGCGTGGTTTAGTGGGTAATATTTATGTGGGTAAAGTATCGCGAGTACTGCCAGGGATGCAGGCCGCTTTCATTGATATTGGCTTAGATAAAGCGGCGTTCTTGCATGCGTCCGATATCGTGACCCACATTGATCAAGAAGAGCTATCGCGGAACAATGTCACCACCGCAGATATCGCTCAATTAGTGCGCCCAGGGCAGCAAATTCTGGTGCAAGTGGTCAAAGACCCACTTGGTACGAAAGGCGCGCGCTTAACCACCGACATCACTATTCCTTCACGCTACATGGTGTTGATGCCACAATCGCCGCATGTTGGTATTTCACAGCGGATTGAAGATGAAGCCGAACGGAACCGTTTAAAAGCCGCCGCCCAGCCTTATTGCGATGAAGACGGTGGCTTTATTGTACGTACCGCCGCCGAGGGCGCAGCCAATGACGATTTACAGCGCGACGCGAAATTTTTGCGGCGGCTCTGGGACACCATTCAAAAGCGCCGCAAAGGCATGCGGAAAATTGGTATAGTGTACGAAGATTTGAATTTATCTTGCCGTATTTTACGTGATTTTGTTGGCGATGAAATTGAACGTATTCGGGTTGATTCACGCATTACTTACGATGTACTGCGCGAGTTTGTCCAAGAGTTTATTCCTGAGCTCAGCAATGCCCTTGAGTACTACAGCGGCGAGCGTCCTATTTTTGACTTGTTTGATGTTGAAAATGAAGTGCAACGCGCACTCGAGCGTAAAGTTGAGCTGAAGAGCGGTGGCTCTATCATTATTGACCAAACGGAAGCTATGACCACCATAGATATCAATACCGGTGGTTTTGTTGGGCATCGCAATCTCGAAGAAACCATTTTTAATACCAACATCGAGGCGACTCAGGCAATCGCTCGGCAACTGCGGCTGCGTAACTTAGGCGGTATCATCATTATTGATTTTATCGATATGCAAAACGCAGATCATAGACGACGGGTATTGCACAGCCTTGAGCAAGCTCTTGCTAAAGATCGCGCCAAAACTTCGATTAACGGCTTCACCACCTTAGGCTTGGTGGAGATGACACGCAAGCGCACCCGCGAAAGCTTGGAGCACGTGCTCTGCACCGAATGCCCAGTGTGTAGTGGACGTGGCTCAATGAAGACGGTTGAAACCGTCTGTTATGAAGTGATGCGAGAAATTGTGCGGGTGAACCGTGCGTATGCGGCCGATCATTTCGTGGTGTATGCCTCGGCAGCAGTGTCCGACATGCTGCTGAACGAAGAGAGCCATGCTTTGGCTGAACTTGAGGTGTTTATTGGCAAACAGGTTAAGGTTTTAACCGAGCCTATGTACAACCAAGAGCAGTTTGACGTGGTGATGATGTAGCCCCATGTTGAGATTTACCGCACGCTGGTTATTTCGGACCCTGCTTTATTCACTAGCTTCGGCGCTGGTGCTTTTTGCGATGCTGCTAACTGGCTTGCGCTATCTGTTACCGCAAATTCCTGACGTGACCAAACAAGTTGAGCAACTCTTAGCTGCCCAGTATCAAGTGCAAGCAGATGTGGGCACTTTAAGTGCCGATTGGAGTAGCGCAGGGCCTGAGTTGGTGTTGCATGATGTGCGCCTACAAACCGCCACCAACCTCAACTCACAAGTGAGTGTTGACGAAGCTCGCGTGCAATTTAATTTTTGGCAAAGCGTCACTTCGGCGTCGCTGCAATTTGAGCAGGTGAACTTTAGCGGCCTGCGGTTGCAATATGACCTGCGTGATACCCAACAAGATAACGCTGCTAGTTTGGATGTTCCGGATACCCTACTTAGCTTTTTACTGACCCAACTTGATCATGTCGAAGTGTCTGATAGCGTGATTGAATTGGTGAACTTAGTCGGGGTGAAGCGCTCGATTCAAGTACAGCGGTTAAGCTGGATGAACCGCGGCGCGCGCCACCAGGGGGTGGGCGAACTTAGTTTTACTGGAGTATCCGAGCAGAGTTTAGATTTAATCATTGATGTACATGGCAACGATCCACAGGCGTTATCCGGGCAGTTTTATGTGGCGGCGAACCAGGTAGACATTACCCCTTGGTTACAACAGCAGATTGTCGATACCCAAATTCAGCAAGCTGAGTTTAATTTCACCATGTGGCTTAACTTCGCCCAGAATAGCTTTACCCAAGGTCTATTAGAATTAGGCGAACACCAATTGGCGTGGCGGGTAGGCGAACAGCAACATCATTTGCGGATCCCGAGCGGGCAGTTGCAACTACAACCAGAAGCTGATGGTTGGTTAGTGAATAGTACCCCTATGACCATTACTCACAATCAACGGCAGTGGCTGCTCCCTACCTTCAGTTGGCAACAGACCCCAGCGCGAACTCGTTTAAGCGCCAGTAACATGCCCCTTGCGCCGCTCCTGCAATTGGCCAACCTGTTAGGGTCGCGCGGCGTTGAACTGAGCGATGAGATGAGTCGTCGTGAGGTTGGCGGTGAACTTGATATCGTTTTCGACCATGACATTAACCAAGCGGCGCGTTGGTATGTACGCGGCCAACAGTTGGCATGGCAAGAAGCTGCAGGTATTCCTGGCCTACAGAATGCTGAATTGGAATTACATGGCACCGGCCAACAAGTAAGTTGGCATTTACACGGGCAAGACATGGTCATTCAAAGTGCTGCTTTGCATCCAGACCGGCCCTGGCCGATAACCGCTCTCGATATGCATGGCCGCGTTGATTGGGGCCAAGCAGACTGGCAAGTTGAGGTCTATCCCAACAGCTATTTGGGCTTGCCAGGCATGCAGTTGGCGGTGGCGGCACTGATTCATCCTACCGCCGACTCGGTGATGGTGAATGCCCATGCCGAAAGTTTGGATACCACCCCCATTAGCGCGGAAACCCTGCGGAATCATTTGCCGCTGGTGATGGGGGATGATCTACACGACTACTTAAGTGTCGCCATTCAAGCCGCTCAAGCGCAAGATTTGGCGATGGTGTGGCGTGGCACTATTGCGGACTTCCCTTACATCAATCAGCGTGGGGTGTTTCAGGCTCGCGCCCGAGTGAGCGATTTAATCTATCAATTTCAGCCTGATTGGCGTCCGGTCTATGATGCTGAAGCGGTGGTGGAATTCCATAATGAGCGCATGCACATAGTCGCTGAACAAGGTTTGCTAGGCGATATTCAGTTACCACGAGTAGATACGGTGATAGCCAACATTATTGGCAAGCCTTTACAGCTCGATATAAGTGCTAGCATTCAAGGCGATAGTAAGTACTTACAGCCGGTGTTTGAAGATAGCCCACTGGCAGATTCTCTAGGGGCTACCTTTACCCAGTTGCAACTAACGGGAGCCATGCAGGGCACGCTACAGCTCACCATTCCTTTTGGTGAAGGCCAGCAGGTGATTGCCGAGGGAGCTGCCACTCTAACCGATAATCAGTTGTATGTAGCTAGCCTGCAACAACAGTTTGAACAGGTGAATGGCACTGTGTCTTATCGTAATGACGAGATCAGTGCTGAGGATCTGAGCTTGACCTGGCAGGGCTTTCCAAATCAAATTGATTTACGCGGTCAGTCTCGCAGCGACGATTATTTTGTCCAGGTTAAGGCGCAAGGAGACTGGGCTTTAGATAAGTTCGCGCCACTGGCCATGGGTACCAGTGCTTGGCAGGCTGATTTTAACTTGAGTTTACCTAAAGACGGCGGTTATTCATTCAGTTGGAATCAAAGCGCAGACTTAAGCCAAGTACAACTTGATTTACCTGCACCGCTTAAGAAGCCTAGCGGACAGGCCAGCGATTTACAGTTGCAGGTATCCGGCAGTAGCGAAAGTCTATTGATTAATGCCGAGTTGGATGACAGTTGGTTAGCTGAAGTACAGCTGAATGGCGATGGCTCAGAGTTGCGCAACGGTTACATGCGCCTTGGCAAAGACTTTAGTCAGGCCCCTAACCCTAACGTGGTGCGCGTTAATCCAACCTTCACTATTGATGTTAATGCCCCTGCGATTAAGGTGGATAGTTGGTTAGCAGCTTGGACAGCGTTAGCTGAGAAGCTCCCTGCGGGCACCGGTGACAGTGAGCTAGTGAGTGTGCTTAAACCTGATTTAATTCAGTTGGTAACGCCTGATTTAACCTTGTTGGAACATCAGTTTACCGAGGTTGCTTTTGTCGCTTGGCCGGAAAATGGCGAATGGCGCGGCCGACTGACCGCTGATCAAACTTCGGCTGATCTTGGTCTGGTCCAAAGCGGCCCGCAATCCTTGTTACAGATTGATGCCGATTACTTGGAACTCGCTTTGCCTGCAGCCCTCGCACCAGCCGCTAAAACAGAGAGTGATACTGATAGCGACGAGGTGGTCGCTAACGCAGTCGCTGCAGACTTAGATCAGCGCCTAGCTCAATTATCAGCACCTGCGAACTTTAACAGTGTTCCCAATATTAAGTTCAGCTGTGAGCGCTGTCGTTATGGGCCTTATGATTTAGGTCGAGTAGCGATTGCGATTGATGCCCAACCAGAACAGCTAACGGTACAGGAGTTTCGCTCTGACCAAAATAACCATACGCTCGCGGTGAGTGGCTTTTGGCGCTTGGCAGCAGCTGATAAACCAGCTGAAACCCGTTTTACCGGGCGCCTCGATTCTGATGATTTTGGTCGGTTTTTACAGGAATACGAAATTACTAGCATGGTCAAAGATAGCGGAGCTACTTTTATTTTTGACTTAGGCTGGCAAGGTGCTCCCTATCAATACAACAGCGATACCCTTAATGGCGAAGTGAACTGGCAATTAAGTCAAGGCTATCTTAACGAAGTCAGTGATCGCGGCGCGCGGCTCTTCTCGCTACTTAGTTTAGACAGTATTTTGCGTAAGCTGCGTTTTGATTTTCGTGATGTGTTTGCCAACGGCCTGTTTTACACCAGCTTTGCCGGCGACTTTAGCATTAATCAAGGTGTGGTCAATACGGATAATACCCGCCTAGAAGGCGCCGCCGGTGATATGGAAGTGCGCGGTAGCAGTAACTTGGTGAACAGCCAACTCGACTATAATCTGCAGTTTGTGCCTAAAGTAACCTCAAGTTTGCCGGTGATTTTGGCATGGATGATTAACCCACCCTCGGGTTTAGCCGCCTTGGTGATTGACCGTATGCTGCACGATGCTAAGGTGATTAGTCGCTTAGAATATAAAATCAGCGGTACCATCGATCAACCTGAGATCACTGAGGTTGCGCGGAGCAGCCGCGATGCCCCAATTC
The DNA here is from genome assembly GCF_050750165.1 of Pseudidiomarina sp. WS423. Lineage (NCBI taxonomy): Bacteria > Pseudomonadati > Pseudomonadota > Gammaproteobacteria > Alteromonadales > Idiomarinaceae > Pseudidiomarina > Pseudidiomarina sp. WS423. Next base: position 16,786 of record NZ_JBOJLN010000003.1, read on the forward strand.
CGCAGGAGGTGCTTAATGAACAATCAGGCGAACAACCAAGCCAACAACCAAGCCAGCCCAGCGCCGCGACGGGTACAACTGACGGCGCTGCAACTGAACAGTCAGCCACAGCCACAACAAAACCTGCAACAAATTCAGCAGCTACTAGCTCAACTGCCCAGCCATCGGCCGCAACTGGTGGTGCTGCCTGAGGCCTGCTTATGTTTCGGCGCCGGCGACAAAGCCCAGCGCGAGTTAGCCGAGCTACCGCTGCTCTCTGATAATCAAGCTGCCAAGCCTGCAACTGACCAAGCACCGTTGCAGCAGCAATTAGCTGATTTGGCACGCCAACATCAGATCTGGTTAGTGGCCGGTACCGTACCTATTGTAGATGATGCCAAGGCTGCTAAATTTAGCGCCGCTAGCTTAGTCTTTAATCCCCAAGGGGAGTGTGTGGCTCGCTACAACAAAATGCATTTGTTTGATGTCGATGTCGCCGATAACACCCGCAGCTACCGCGAATCCGCATGGACTCAGGCGGGCAGCGAGGTGGTAACAGTGACCACCGAGTTTGGCGTATTAGGCTTGGCGGTGTGTTACGATGTGCGCTTTCCTGAACTCTTTCGGGCGCTACGAGAGCAAGGTGCCGACATCTTGTTGCTGCCATCGGCCTTCACCCAAGTGACAGGCGCAGCCCATTGGCACGTGCTAACGCGGGCCCGCGCCATCGAGCAACAATGTTTTTTAGTTGCGGCAGCCCAAGCTGGGGTACACGCTAATGGCCGTGAAACATACGGTCACGCCTTGGTTTGTGATGGCTGGGGCCGCATCTTAGCAGAATCTGACGCCACTAGCGTAAGCTATGCCAGCGCGCTGGTGGATATTAATGAACTTACTAAAATTCGGCGCGACATTCCGGTTGCGACGCATTTTTCTGAAACCAAGAAGGGTCTTCATGCAGTTACCTAACCAACCTGAATTTTCACGGGTTTACGATAATTTATTAACTCAGCATCAGCTGGATAGCGAACAGTTGCAGCAAGCTCTGCAACGCTTGTATACCGGCACCATTGATTTTGCCGATATTTACCTGCAAAGCAGTGTGAACGAATCTTGGGTGCTTGAAGATGGCATTGTCAAAGAAGGCAGTTTTCATATTGAAACAGGTCTTGGTGTGCGGGCCGTGCAGGGTGACAAAACCGGATTTGCCTACGCCGATGATATTTCGCCACTGGCCTTACAGCAAGCTAGCAGTGCCGCTCGTGGGATTAGCGCCGCGGGCGAACAAGGGCAACTAAAAGTGCTAACTGCCAGCCCTTATGTGCAACGCTACGCACCATTAAACCCGCTGGAAACCCTAAACGAAACTGCGAAAATTGAGCTGTTACGTGAGCTGGATGTTTATGCGCGTAGCCTAGATAGCCGCGTCGTAGAAGTGATTGCCAGCATCAGCGGGAGTTACGATGAAGTCTTGATTGCCGCCACCGATGGCACATTCGCAGCGGATATTCGGCCGCTTTGTCGGGTTAACTGTACCGTGCTGGTGGAACATGATGGCCGCCGTGAACGCGGCAGTGCGGGCGGTGGAGCGCGGGTTGGTTATGACTATTTTAGTGAGACGCTGGCGGGCGCTAAGCCGCGCTGGCAGACCTTTGCCGACGAGGCGGTGCGCCAAGCACTGGTGAATCTAGAAGCGCGTCCTGCGCCGGCAGGAACCTTCCCGGTGGTTTTAGGCGCCGGCTGGCCAGGCGTGTTGCTGCACGAAGCGGTCGGCCATGGCCTCGAAGGTGACTTTAATCGTAAAGGCGCCTCGGCTTACGCCGGCAAGATGGGCGAATTAGTCGCCTCTGAGCTGTGCACTATTGTCGATGACGGTACCATAGATCACCGCCGTGGCTCGTTAGCTATCGATGATGAAGGTACGCCAGCAGGCTACAATGTGTTGATTGAAAAAGGCCGCTTGCAGGGGTATATGCAAGACAAAATGAACGCCCGCTTGATGGGTGTTGCGCCAACCGGTAACGGACGCCGTGAAAGCTATGCTCATTTACCTATGCCGCGCATGACCAATACCTACATGCTCGGTGGTGAAAGCGACCCGGCTGATATCATTGCCAGTGTCAAAAAAGGGATTTATGCACCGCAGTTTGCTGGCGGCCAAGTAGATATCACCTCAGGTAAATTTGTGTTCTCAGCGTCAGAAGCCTATTTGATTGAGGATGGCAAAATTACCGCACCTATTAAGGGCGCAACCCTTATCGGTAATGGCCCAGAGGCCATGCGCATGGTGTCTATGGTAGGTAACGACCTAGCCTTAGATAATGGCGTTGGGGTGTGTGGCAAAGACGGACAAAGCGTGCCCGTTGGAGTAGGTCAGCCTACCTTGAAACTGGATGCGTTAACTGTGGGTGGCACCGATTAAACGGTGGCCACCTCACGTAAATATTTGAACAGCTCGCGCGCGGCAGCAGGGGCTTTGCCTTGTTGCTGCTGTTTGCTAGCTTGGCGATAAAATTGCCGTAATTTCTGCCGATCAGCGTGCGGATAAGCGGCTAAAAACTGCTGAATAGCGGCATCGCCGTCAGCTAAAATGTGGTCGCGGTATTTTTCTAATTGATGAAATAACGCGTTTTGTTCGTCGTGTGATTGCTCGAGTTCAGCCAGGCCGCGTTCAATCGCAGCCGTATCACGATTGCGCATCATTTTGCCAATCAGTTGTAGCTGGCGGCGGTAACCTTCGCGTGTATTACGAATGCGTTGGGCTAATTTAATGGCATCAAAAAGATCCTCATCAAGGGGGATCTTGGCAAGTTTACCGTCAGACAAATTAACCAGTTTTAAGCCGAGCTCTTGTTGGGCTTCGGCATCACGCTTGAGCTGCGATTTACTAATTAAAAAATCGTCATCAGCGTGGTTTGAATTACCATCATGATTCATGAAAGGGTCCTTGTGCATGACCGTAGGTGTTTATGTTCAAGTGAATAACCGATAGTGTACCAGAAAATTAAGCGCCCGCATGCTAAACCGCTGCGGAGCGATGCGCCGAAGGGCAAGAGGAGAGTTAGTTTGATCCCAGATGTAAAACAATTAAGTAATGAGATGCAAGAAGTTGAGCAGTCGGTAGCGCAGGCACTGGCATATGCTAAAGAGCTTGGTGCCAGTGCGGTCGAATGCGCGTTAAGCCGTAGCCGCGGAATTAATGTCGGCACCCGCCTTGGCGAAGTTGAGACGGTAGAATTTAATCAAGACGGCGCCCTAGGTATTACCTTGTTTCGGGGCCAGCAAAAGGGTTCAGCATCTACTACCGATTTAACTGCCGCAGCCATTCGTGCGGCGGTAGAAAAAGCCAATAGCATCGCCCAGTTTACCTCGCCCGACCCCTACGCGGGCTTAGCTCCAGCTGAACTGATGGCAACCGCTATCCCTGATTTAGACTTGTGCCACCCCGCCGACCAAAGTGCTGAATTTGCCTTAGAGCAGGCATTACGCTGCGAGCAGCATGCCTTACAACTGGATAAACGGATTGTTAACTCTGACGGTGCAGGTTACAGCAGCCACGTCGGCTATCGTGTTTATGGCAATAGCCACGGCTTTTTAGCCGGTTACCTACAATCACGGCATAGCTTAAGCTGCAGTTTAATTGCCCAAAGCGGCGAGCAGATGCAGCGCGATTACGCCTACAGTGTGGCACGCCATCGTGACGGCTTGTGGACTCCAGAACAAGTGGCAGAAGATGCGGTGAACGCTACTATCGCGCGCTTAGACGGTCGCAAAATAGCAACCGCGAAGGTGCCAGTCATCTTCCGAGCTGATGTTGCGAACTCGTTGTTTGGCCACTTCGTTGCAGCTATTAGTGGCGGTAGCTTGTATCGCAAATCGAGCTTCTTAGCCGACCATTTAGGTAAACAAGTATTGCCTAACTGGTTAACCATAACCGAACAACCGCATTTACGCGGCGCGTTAGCTAGTAGCCCGTTTGACCATGAAGGGTTAGCAACGGTGGAGCGCGATATTGTTGCCAACGGCGTCTTGGAAACTTACTTACTGACTAGCTATTCAGCGCGCAAATTAGGCATGCAGCCTACCGGACACGCCGGTGGTATCCACACCTGGCAAGTGCAGCATGGTGAGCAAGATTTAGCAGCTTTATGTAAGCAGATGGGCACTGGGCTGTTGGTTACCGAGTTAATGGGCCAAGGGGTCAATATTGTCAATGGTGACTATTCTCGCGGTGCGGCAGGGTTCTGGGTCGAACATGGCGAAATTCAGTACCCCGTAGAAGAAATTACCATTGCCGGCAACCTAAAAGACATGTTGGCTAACATTGTGGCTATCGGCAATGATATTGACCTTCGCCATGGTGTTCGTACCGGTTCTGTGTTGCTAGAACAGATGCGCATCGCCGGCATGTAGCCGGCGTTAGCTCAGTAGTAGCGTCGCTGTGCCTAAGAAAGCAAAAATACCGACCACGTCGGTGACGGTGGTAAGAATCACCCCGCCGGCTAGTGCAGGGTCGATATCAAACTTCTTCAAGATCAAGGGCACAGTCACCCCGGCCAAGCCAGCCGCGAGTAAGTTAGCCATCATCGCAAAGGCGATGATGGCGCCAATCAGAAGGTCTTGCTTCCAGATCGCCACCACGGCCGCAATCAGTAACGCCCAAATCACCCCGTTAAGAGCGCCAATCGCAAGTTCCTTACCAATCAACCAACGTTGGTTACTGGCACCTATATGACCCAGCGCCATCCCTCGAATGACCAAGGTCAGGGTTTGTGAACCGGCAATCCCGCCCATACTTGGCACAATGGTGTTAAGGATAGCGAGGATGGCCATTTGCGCTAAAATATCTTCAAACAAGGAACTGACCATGGCCGCCAGCAGCGCTGTGATCAGGTTGACACCTAACCATACCGAGCGGCGCTTAGCACTGGTCCAAACCGGAGCAAAGGTATCCTCGTCATCATCTAAACCAGCCATGCTCAACATCGAGTGCTGGGCATCTTCACGGATGATGTCGACCACGTCATCGATAGTAATACGACCGAGTAAGCGATTGTCTTCGTCAATGACCGGGGCCGAGATCCAATCTTGCCGCTCAAACAGTTTGGCTACTTCAGTTTCGTCCATATCTGCCGGAATGCCTTGTACCTCTTGGTCCATGACATCGCTCACTAAACGGCTAGGATCAACGGTAAGTAAGCGGGTAATGCCGATTTCACCAATAAATTTGTCTTCGCGGCTTACCACGTACAGTTTATCGGTAGCCTCAGGTAGCTCGCCTTTCAACCGCAAATAACGTAATACCACATCAATGGTAACGTCTGGGCGTAAGGTGATGGTATCCGTATTCATCATACTACCGGCGGTTTCTTCGGCGTATGACAGAGCTTGCTCGGCACGATGGCGATCTTGCTCGTCCATCGATTTTAATACTTCTTGATAGACCTGTTCGGGTAGGCCACGTAATACGTAGGCGAGGTCATCGGTATCCATGCCTTCGGTGGCGGCGGCCAATTTCTCTGGCGCCATCTGCCGAATGATGGATTTTTGCACTTCTTCAGATAATTCTTCAAGGATGTCGCCGTGCTCGTCGGCGTCAACCAATTGCCAAATGATGGCCCGTGCTTTAGGTGGGGAGGATTCAAGTAACAGGGCAACATCCCAAGCAGGCAGGTTGTGCAACTGGCGCCGAGCTTGCACGTACATGCCACGCGTAAGAGATTCAGTGACCTCTTGTAAGCGCTGTTCGGCAAATTCTTTATCGGCGATTTCTACTAGCATGCTGCAAAACTCCTGTGAATGTCAGAAGTTTACCGCATCATTGCTCTTCATCAAAGCGCGATTCGATTAACTCGGCAACGGCAGCGACAGCGGCCTCGGCATCATCACCTTCAGCTAAGATATCAATTTGCCGTCCTTGCCCACTGGCTAACAACAATAAACACATCACACTGGAGGCATCTACTTGCTGCTGCTCTTGCACAATGTACACCTTGGCGGCAAATTGTTGCGTGAGTTTAGCTAGCTTGGTGGCGGCGCGTGCGTGTAAGCCGAGTTTGTTACGGATAGTGACTGATTTGCGCACACAAGTCGGCATAAAGGGTAACTCCTAGCTATTAAAAAGCTAAAGCGGGCTGATAGGACGGTGACGAGGGGCCTCGCGGTGTTTCACTTGCACCTTGAAAGGTTGTCCCTGAAAGCGTTCTGCTAGCTGCTCGGCAATGTAGACCGAGCGATGTTGGCCACCGGTACAACCGATGCCAATGGTGAGATAGCTACGGTTACTGCGTTGAAAGTAGGGTAACCAAGTGGCTAAGAAGTTTTCTACCTGATGAATAAACTTGGTCATTAACGGCTGTTGCTGAAAAAAGTGTTGGACGGCTGGATCTGTACCGAGCAAGGCCTTTAACGAGGGCTCCCAATGCGGATTAGGCAGGATTCGGGCATCAAATGCGTAGTCCAGATCACTAGGTAAACCATACTTGTAACCAAAAGATTGGAAAACCACAATCAATCGTGACGCTGACTTACCCAGGGCGCGCTCGGCCACTTGTTCGCTCAGCTGGTGCACGCTTAAATCGCTACTATCAATGCGCCAAGTTGCTCGTTCCGCCAACGGCTCAAGCAAAGCTAATTCAGCTTGGAGAGCATCACTTAGCGGCAGCTCATTCTTAGACAGGGGATGTAAGCGGCGGGTTTCCGCAAAGCGGCGCAGCAACACGGCCTCAGATGAATCAATGTAGAGAATTTCAGGTTTAATTTGGTCAGGCAGAAACTCCAATGAGTCGGTTAACTCACTGGCTTCAATCGGCATATTACGTACATCAACACTCACCGCCACCTTATTGTACTGCTCAATAACCGCATGCACTAACGTAGGAAGCAAGGTGATCGGGAGGTTGTCGACACAATAGTAACCAAGATCTTCTAACACGCGCAGCGCAATCGTTTTACCGGAGCCGGAGCGGCCGGTAACTATGATCAATTGCATTTTATCTGCGGGATTAAGGCTGCTATCGGTCATTTTACAAACAGTTCATAAAGTTCTTGGTCTGAGCTGGCATCGCGTAAAGCGCGGGTGCAGGTTTTGTCGTTCAGACGCTGGGCCACGGCTGCTAAGGTTTGTAAATGCTGTTCATGCGAGTCTTCTGGCACCAGTAACGCGAATACAATATCCACCGGCTGGTTATCAATCGCATCAAAATCGATGGGCTCTTCTAGGGTCAGCAAAATAGCCACCGGCTTAGTTGCCGAGGCCAAGCGACCATGGGGAATAGCAACCCCCAGCCCGATGCCGGTACTACCTAATCGTTCGCGATTGAGAAGACTTTCGAAGACGTCAAAACCGGTGGTACCCGAGAGACGCGAAGCGGCCAGTTGGCCGATGATTTCAAGCACTTTCTTTTTGCTTGTTCCCGCGACTGCGCAGCGAGCGCAGTCGGGGCTTAACAGAGTGGATAAATCCATGATTTAGTGGCGTTTCATCTTTTCTTTATGTTTAATAACCTGCCGATCGAGTTTATCAATCAGCCCGTCAATAGCCGCATACATATCGGTGTGCTCTGAATCAGCGAAAATTTCGCCGCCATTCAAATGCAGCGTAGCTTCCGCTTTTTGCGTTAACTTTTCAACATTTAAAATGACATGGACGTTATTTATGTGGTCAAAATGACGTTCCAGCTTAGAAAACTTGGTATCGACATAGTCACGCAGAGCGTCAGTAATTTCGATATGATGACCGGTCAGATTAATTTGCATAACATCTTCCTTCTGTTTGTCCAAGATTCAGATAAGACGTTTGCGTTGGCTCGAGGGCGGAATATTCATGGCCTCACGATACTTCGCAATTGTCCGTCTAGCTACTTGGATACCCTGTTCGGCCATGAGTTCAGTTAATTTACTATCACTGAGAGGCTTCTTGGGGTTCTCCGCAGCAACTAGCTTTTTCAATACCGCTCTAATCGCGGTAGAAGAAGCATCTTCTCCATTATCCGTTGCCAATTGGCTAGAGAAGAAGTACTTCAATTCAAACACACCTTTAGGTGTATGCATATACTTTTGTGTGGTTATTCTTGAAATAGTTGATTCATGCATCTCTACTGCGTTAGCAACGTCAGCAAGAACCATAGGTTTCATCGCCTCAGGGCCATATTCAAAGAAACCTTGCTGACGTTGCACTATGGTTGCAGCTACTTTCAGTAAGGTATCGTTACGGCTTTCAATGCTTTTAATAAACCACTTCGCAGCTTGCGTATGCTGCCGAATATACTGTTGTTCTTCAGATTGCGAACCACTTTGCAGCAGCGCCGCATAATCTTCGTTCACCTTTAGTTTAGGCAAACTTTGCGAATTTAGCTCAACGGTCCAGCGATCATTTTTTTTGCGCACCAGCACATCAGGAATCACATAGTCGTCATCACCTGCGCCAAAACCGTCCCCTGGGTGCGGTTGTAGCTGCTGAATCAGCGCTAGTACTTGGCATAAATCGGCTTCTTGAATACGTAACCGCCGCGCCAGATTGCGATAATCGCGCTGGGCGAGCAACTGCAAATGCTTGTCAACGGCTTGCAGAGCTAAGTTCAGGTAGGGAATATCGTTAGGAAGATGCCGTAGCTGAATTAATAAACATTCGCGGACATTGCGAGCGCCAACGCCAATCGGATCAAAATGTTGAATTCGTTTGAGCACCACGGCGACTTCGGCTAAGTCCACTTGGATGAGCTCGGGGTGTTGCTGTCGAATCGCTGGCAACAGTTCTTCTAATTCAGCCGTTAAGTAGCCGCGCTCATCAATGCTATCAATCAACAGCATGGCAATAGCTTCATCAAGGGGAGAAAAATGTGATAGTCGCATTTGCCATAACAAGTGCTCTTGCAAACTCTCACTGGTGCTGCCCTGATAGAGGGTGTCTTCGCCATCGTAAGCTGTGCCAGAACTGCCTAAAGAAGCCGAATAGCTTGGTTCCCAGCTCTCCTCGGCAGCAGCTAAATCGGTTTCGCCTTCAGCGCTTTGGTCGGCCACCTCAAGCAAGGGGTTCTCATCCAGCGCTTGTTGCACTTCTTGCTGCAGTTCTAAGCTTGAAAGTTGCAACAGTTTGATGGCCTGTTGCAGCTGTGGGGTCATGCTCAGCTGTTGACTAAATTTGAACTGCAGGCCTTGTTTCATCATGATAGCTACAGCGTAAACTGGTCGCCCAAATACACGTCTTTCACATGCTGATTATTAAGAATGGTTTGGGCATCGCCTTGCGCGATAAGCTCGCCATGGCTAACAATATAAGCATGTTCACAGACGCTTAGGGTTTCGCGCACGTTGTGGTCGGTAATGAGTACCCCGATACCACGTTTGCGTAGGTGTTCGATAATCTTCTTGATGTCCAGCACGGAAATCGGGTCAACCCCAGCAAAGGGTTCATCCAACAGGATAAACTTAGGCTCAGCCGCCAACGCCCGAGCAATCTCAACCCGGCGTCGTTCCCCCCCAGACAAGCTCATACCCAGACTGTTGGCGATATGGCTGATATGAAACTCTTCCAGCAAGCTATCAAGTTTATCTTCACGCTGGGCCGCAGATAGTTCTTTGCGGGTTTCGAGTATCGCCAAAATATTATCGCGCACCGTCAGCTTACGAAAGATGGAGGATTCTTGGGGTAAATAGCCAATCCCAAGGCGAGCGCGTTCATGCATAGGTAATAACGAGATATCACGGTCGTCTAATTTAATCAGGCCTTTGTCGTTATTCACTAAGCCAACAATCATATAGAAAGTCGTGGTTTTACCGGCGCCATTAGGGCCCAGCAAGCCAATCACTTGGCCTGCTTCAACAGTCAAACTAACGTCTTTAACAACTTGGCGTTTTTTATAAGATTTGGCTAAATGTTCAGCTACTAATCGGCTCATGGTTGCTCGTTGTTTTTATCGTCTTGTTGTTTCGGCATGTAGATGGTGGTTACGCGGTCGGTATCTTTGTCACCACGCGTGGTCATTTGCTGTGTAGCAAAGTTATAAACCATCTCTCCACCACGACTGACGCTGTTTCCTTGCGCAACTTCAACATTCCCCCGCAACGTCAGTAACTGTTGCGCTTGGTCATAAATGATTTGGTTGGCCTTGGCGGTGATAACACTACCGTCTTCCAATTGTTGGGTATAAACCGCCGGCGCCCCTTCAGCGATAAACACAGCATCTTCGGCCTCACCTTCACGCTCTACTGATAACTTGTCAGCGGTGATTTTTAAACTACCTTGCTCGATGATGACGCTACGTTCAAACACCACAATTTTATTAGCAATATCAACCCAATCGCGCTCAGCATTGATGCGAATGGGCTGATTAAAGTCATCTTTGCCTTGGCTAAGTGCTGCGTTAGAGAATAATGCAGCAGTTAGCACAAGACTACTGAGAATTAGTGTGGCGGCCGGTATAAATGGTTTCAACATGTTTCGTTAGTTCCAGAGTTTGAGCGCGTAAGTTAGCATGCATGCCTTCGCCTCGAATAGTAAAATCACGACCGTACATCACCACCGCTTGCTCAGTCGTCATGGTTTCGGCCAAAGTATCAATGGTTAGGTAGCTGGTTTCAACCCGTTCTAAAAAATCTTCGGCGGTTAAGCTACGCATTAAAATATTACGTTCTAACACCAAGCTTTTGTCGCCATAAAAAGAGCCAGCCTCGGCTGCCACCTGCCACACCGGACCACCATCACGAGTGTGCACAATGTAGGTCGGCTGATCTAACTCGGTCAAGCCGATCGGGCTGTAATGGGTCATTTTTTCTGCAGCAATCCGATGCGCTAAGGTACCATCCTCACTGTAAACCCGCACAATCAGGCCCTGGGCGGTAAAATCAGGCTTGATCTCGCGATAGCCAGCAGGTTCATCGGTGAGGTCTTGATCTCCAAAAGGACGCCACACCAACAGCGCTAGGGTGGCAAAGATAATGGCGATAATCACCACAAGATTACGGGTCATAAACTGACTCCACCGTGCAGTTGCAATTGTCCTTGGCTAAGTAAAATCAGATCACTCAGCTCACGTACGGCACCAAAGCCGCCGCGCTGCGAGGTCACATAAACCGCGTGTTGCTGCACAAAGGGATGGGCATCGTGAGGCGCTACGGCCACTGCACACTGCTGCAGCATCGCGAGGTCAGGTATGTCATCACCCATGCAGGCGATGGCCTGATCCGTTAACTGATATTTCTCCGCCAACTGCTGGTAGGCGCTGAGCTTATCTTCTTGGCCCTGATAAATATCGCTGACGCCTAGCGCGCGCATGCGGTTTTCCACCAGTGCTGAACGGCGTCCGGTGATAACCGCCACCTTGATGCCGGCGTTAAGAAGTGCTTTCACCCCAAACCCATCGCGGGTATGAAAAGCTTTAAGCTCTTCACCTTGGTTGCCTAAATAGATACGGCCGTCTGAAAACACGCCATCCACATCAAAAATGACCAGTTTGATTTGGGCGAATTTATCCATCAGCAGGCTTTCGATATCACCGTACCAAGTACTAATCATGGCTGGGGTTGCGTGACCAAAACTCATTAGAGGACTCCTGCTTTTAACAGATCGTGCATGTTCAAGGCGCCTTGGGCAAAGCCCTGCTCATCCACCACAAATAGCCCGTTGATTTTTCGGTCTTCCATTAATTTTAATCCCTGTGCAGCAAGCACATCGGGCTTTATGGTAATGGGGTTTGGCGTCATCACTTGGGCAATCGCGGTGGTATGCAAATCAATCCGCTGATCTAAAATACGGCGCAAATCACCATCGGTAAAAATACCCACTAAGCGGCCTTGGTCGTCAGTGATACCTGTCATGCCCAGACCTTTGCGTGACATTTCTAACAAGGCGGCGCTGATAGTTACATGCTGATTGACCAGCGGGGTGCGCTCACCCGCGTGCATCACATCATGGATGTGCAGTAACAACCGTCGGCCCAAGCTGCCACCAGGATGCGACATGGCAAAATCATCGGCAGTAAAGCCGCGCGCATGCAGCAGCGCTACCGCCAACGCATCGCCCATCACTAAGGTGGCAGTAGTGGAGGAGGTTGGCGCCAAACCTAACGGGCAGGCCTCTTGTTCAACTGCGATGCACACATGCACGTCAGAGAGCTCGGCTAGGGTTGAGCGTGGATTACCTGTCATGGAAATGAGCTTGACGCCGCGCCGTTTAATTAATGGCGCAATGCTAAGCACTTCAGCTGTTTCACCGGAGTTAGAAATGGCGATCACCACATCCTGCTCGGTAATCATGCCGAGGTCACCGTGGCTAGCTTCGCCAGGGTGCACAAAAAAGGCGGGAGTACCGGTGGAGGCTAAGGTTGCGGCAATTTTACCGCCAATGTGGCCCGATTTACCCATACCAATCACAATCGCCCGGCCTTGGCATGCCAACAGTAACTCGCAAGCAGTAGCAAAATTCTCATCAAGAAAACGGCTTAATCCACGCACCGCGTCGGTTTCGATATCAATGACTCGTTGGCCAAGCGCGGCAAACGTCTGTTTGCTGGTCGTGGTCGGGTTGTGTTCGGTCATGTTGGGCCTCATATGCTAGTGCAGCCAAAGTAGATGACAAGTTAATGATGACAATGTAATAACGCAATAATACCCGATCGTTTTCTTCTTTGCAGACGTAATGTGACCACTGATAACGATTTGTCACAAATTTTACAGCTTTTTGGTGGGGATTCTTGACGAAATCGGGTAAACTAGGCGGTCACGTAAAGGAGACTATCTTCGCATGCTAACCACTACTCTCGAGGGTAATCCCGAGCACTTGGTTGAGATAGATGACATCTATTTTCACTACAATCACAGTACTCACAATTTATACGAAGGCCTGTCGATGGCCATCCCGCGCGGTAAGATTACTGCGGTGATGGGTCCTAGCGGCATTGGCAAAACAACCTTGTTGCGCCTAATTGGTGGCCAACTACGCCCGCAACAGGGGCAGATTCGCTTTGCCGGGCAAAACATTCCTAGCCTCAAGCGCAGCGAATTGTATCAATTACGCAAACGCATGAGCATGTTGTTTCAAAGCGGTGCCTTGTTCAGCGACATGACAGTGTACGACAACATTGCCTTTCCGCTACGTGAACATAGCCGGCTGTCAGAGGAACTGATTGAAACCATTGTGCTGCTAAAATTAGAGGCGGTAGGTTTGCGTGGCGCTCGGCATTTGATGCCAGCGGAGTTGTCTGGCGGTATGTCGCGGCGGGCTGCCTTGGCGCGTTCAATAGCGTTAGACCCAGAGCTGATCATGTATGATGAGCCCTTTGCCGGCCAAGATCCTATTTCGATGGGCGTGATAATCAAGCTGATCAAAGAGTTGAACGAGTCGCTCGGGTTGACGAGCATCATCGTCACCCACGATGTTGAAGAAGTTCTTACGATTGCCGATTACGTGTACATCATTGCCGACAAACAAGTGGTTGGGCACGGTACGCCAGAACAATTATTAAATTCAGATAATGCCTTGGTGCATCAATTTTTACACGGCGAAGCTGATGGTCCGGTGCCTTTCCATTACCGTGCACCGACCTTGGCCGACGAATTATTAGGAGCTGGCGATGCTAAATAAAGTTGCTGCCCTCGGCCAAGCTACCCTCAATAGTATTGCTGGCGCAGGGGCGGCGTTAATCATGCTCACCCGAGCCTTGGTTGGCAAACCGCAGTTACGCAAATCTTGGCCGTTGCTGATGCAGCAAATGTACTCGGTTGGAGTGATGTCGCTGATTATTATTGTGGTCAGCGGACTCTTTATCGGCATGGTGCTGGGCTTGCAAGGCTATACCATTTTGGTGGATTTTGGCGCCGAACAGTCGTTGGGGCCCATGGTAGCGCTATCCTTGTTGCGTGAATTAGGGCCGGTAGTCACTGCTTTGCTGTTTGCAGGGCGGGCTGGCTCGGCACTAACCGCAGAAATTGGCTTAATGAAAGCCACTGAGCAATTATCCAGTTTAGAAATGATGGCCGTAGATCCGCTGCGCCGCGTGATTGCCCCACGTTTTTGGGCCGGCTTATACAGTATGCCAATTCTAGCTGCGGTGTTTTCTGCCGTGGGTATTTATGGCGGCTACTTGGTTGGCGTGCGCTGGTTAGGCGTCGACGACGGCGCTTTTTGGTCGGTGATGCAAGCTAACGTTGAATGGGGCCATGATATTATGAATGGCATCATCAAAAGCGTGGTGTTTGCTTTTGTAGTTACTTGGATAGCGCTGCACAAAGGCTTTAACTGCACGCCCACCTCGGTAGGTATTAGTAAGGCCACCACTTCGACTGTGGTCACTGCCTCGTTAGCCGTACTTGGGCTAGATTTTGTTTTAACCGCTTTGATGTTTGGATGATCACTATGGAATCGAGAAATACTCAGTTAGCAGTTGGTTTGTTTGTCATTATCGGTGTGTTGGCGTTGTTGTTTCTAGGCTTACAGGCAGCTAATACCAATGTTGCCACTGCGGGTGAAACTTATCGCTTGTATGCCAAGTTTGATAATATCGGCGGTTTAAAAGAGCGCTCGCCAGTTAAAGTAGGTGGTGTGGTTGTAGGCCGAGTGAGCAAGATCACCCTTGATGGTGATTACTACGAGCCTCTGGTCGAAATGGTGATTAGCAAACAATACAATGAATTTTCTGACACCACATCGGTCTCAATCTTAACTTCTGGATTATTAGGCGAGCAGTATATTGGTCTTAATCCAGGCTTTATCGATGACACCGTACAAATGTTAGAAGACGGTGATCGCATTTACGACACTAAGTCGGCCTTGGTATTGGAAGACTTGATCGGGCAGTTCCTGTTTAGTCAGGGTAATGATTAAGGAGTAAAGCATGAAGCAATTAATCGCAAGTATTTGGTTTTCTTTGATGGCAGCTGTTGCTATCGCTCCGGCGGCAGCCGATGAGCTGATTCGCGAAGATAACCCTTACGTGTTATTAGAGAAAGTAGCCAACAAAACGCTCGAGCGTATTGAGCAAGATCGCAGCAAAATTGATGCAGATATTGACTATGTTCGCGTGGTTATCCGTGAAGAAATGATGCCGTACGTAGATTATGTTTATGCTGCGAAGCGGGTGCTAGGCCGTAACCTAACCGAAACCACTGAAGAGCAACGGCGAGAGTTTTATAGCGTGTTTCGTGAGTATTTGATTGCCACTTATGCGCGTGCCTTTACTCAATATGACGAAACCAAACATACCATTCAGTTTGGTGATGCGGGTCGCTTTGATGCGGGTAGCCGCATGGTTGTGGTGAATACTCGCTTGATTGAGCAAGGCCGTCCACCAGTGCGCATGGATTTTAAAATGCGCTTTGATAACAACCAAGATATCTGGCAAGCCTTTGACCTCGTAGTAGAAGGCGTGAGCTTGTTAAATAGTAAGCAAACTGAAATTGGTGGTGTGATTCGTAGCCGCGGCATTGACGGAACCATTAGTTTATTGCGCGACAAAGCGCAGCAGCCGATTACCGCTAACGACCAAGAGAATGCCGAATAACCAGTAGGCATGGCCAAGGCCGCGAGTAAGTACCGAAGGAGCACCCTCATGAGTAACTGTCAGTGGACCATTGATGCACACAACGCAGTGCAATTTAGCGGCGAGTTAACCCGCGACACGGTACCGCCGGTGTGGCAAGAACGCCAACAATGGCTGAATGCGCGTGACCATGTGGTGTTGAATGTAACCGAGGTAACTAAGGTAGATACCGCTGGGGTTGCGATGCTGGTGAATGCCAAAAAGCAGGTTGGCTTACAACAGCGCGAGCTCAGTATTGTTGGAGCCAGCCCCCAGCTACGCGCTATTATTAGTGTTAGTGGTGTTGCTGAAGTGCTAGATGTGCCCTTTGCCGGGCCAACGACAACCCCAACCAAAGTGAAAGTAAGCCATTCATCTATTGCCAAAAAACGTTGAGACTATGATTACAACTGAATCGATTCAAACCTTGATCACCGATGCCCTATCTGTAGACGAAGTGTTGGTTAAATTAGACGGCGGCCATGCCAACATTACCGTGGTTGGTGAGCTATTTGCTGAGCTATCACGGGTGAAAAAACAGCAAGTGGTTTATGCGCCATTAAAAGCGATTATCGCTAGCGGTGAGTTACACGCGGTCTCTATCAAAACTTATACCCCAACTGAATGGCAGCGTGAGAAGAAACTCGCGATGCTGAGCTAATAGGACTCAGCAATGCAAAAACTAGTGATTCAAGGCGGCACCTCGCTGCAGGGTGAGGTGGTCATCTCGGGCGCCAAAAATGCGGCGCTCCCCATCTTAATGGCGGCTATCTTACCGTCAGAGCCCGTTACCTTAACTAATGTGCCAGCCTTACAGGATGTCCGCACGAGCTTGAAATTATTAGCTGAACTGGGCGTTACCAACACTGCATTGGGGCCTAACAGCTACGAAATTCAGCCACAAGGTCTACATCATCACGTAGCTAGTTACGACTTGGTGAAAACCATGCGTGCTTCTATTTTGGTTTTGGGGCCGCTGCTCAGTAAGTTTGGCGAAGCCCAAGTGTCGTTGCCAGGAGGCTGTGCGATAGGTGCTCGCCCGGTTAACTTGCACATTGAAGGGCTACGCCAGATGGGCGCCACCATTACCGTGGAAAACGGTTACATCCATGCCAAGGTCGATGGTCGGTTACGCGGTGCGACCTTATTGATGGATATGGTGAGTGTGACTGGTACTGAAAACTTGATGGCAGCGGCGACCTTAGCTGACGGCGTGACTGTGATTGAAAATGCGGCGCGCGAGCCCGAAGTGGTTGATCTCGCCCGCTTTTTAAATGCTATGGGCGCTGATATTCGTGGCGCTGGTACGGATACCATTACCATACATGGGGTAGAGCGGTTACATGGTGGCAGCTATAGCATTCAGCCAGACCGGATTGAAACAGGGACCTTTTTGGTAGCTGCGTTAGCTACGGGTGGCGATGTTACCTGCCGGAACACCGACCCAACCATGCTGGATGCAGTGTTGAAAAAGCTAACCGAAGCGGGTGCGACTATCACCAAAGGCGCTGATTGGATTCGTTTGCAAGCGCCAACGCGGCCGCAGCCAGTGACTATTGTGACGGCACCACATCCAGCTTTCCCAACCGACATGCAGGCGCAGTTTTGTGCCTTGAATGCCATCGCGGATGGCACCGGTTGGGTGCGCGAGACTATTTTTGAAAACCGCTTTATGCACGTGCCCGAACTACGTCGCATGGGCGCCAATATTGAGCTGGAAGGTAACACTGCGATTTCTAAAGGGGTTGCAGAGCTGACTGGTGCGCAGGTGATGTGTACGGATTTACGCGCCTCAGCCTCGTTGGTGATTGCGGGTTTAGTAGCCAAAGGTGAGACGGTGGTGGAGCGTATTTACCACATTGATCGCGGTTATGAAGCCATTGAAAAGAAACTGCAGGGGTTAGGCGCTAATATTCAGCGGATTGCTTAATACTAGAGTCAAGACACTAGAATCCATGACTGCAACGAAGAAGCCACAGCAACAGCTGTGGCTTTTTTATACGGCTTAATCCGCTAAGCGGGTGATAGTCACCTGTGTGGTAAATTCTTGATTGGCTCGTAAATAGCGAACCTCAACCACAGTACCTGGGCGGGTCTTGGCAACTAATGCTAAGCCTTCTGCAGCCGATGACATGGGGTTACCATCAATCTCAATAATAAAATCGTCGGCTTGCAAGCCGGCTTGATCCGCAGGACTGTTAGGGTCCACCCCGGTGACATAAATACCCGATTGTTTGTATGGATCTGAATGGGCGTTACCGCCCACCTGCACGCCGAAATAACCGCGTACCACTTCACCCTCGAGAATCAAGGTATCCATGATGTCTTTGGCAAGTGGGTAGGGGATAGCAAAATAAATACCATCAATGCCTTGGCCGCGAGCATCACGAAAACGCGCATTATTGATGCCCACTAAGTAGCCTTGGCTATTCACCAAAGCGCCCCCAGAAGCACCTTCGTTGATCACTGCATCCATTTGAATGAGATCCGCATGGCTATGAATCACTCCCATTCGACCGCCACTCGCACTGACAATCCCCTGCGTGATGGTCTGCCCGAGATTAAGAGGGTTACCGATAGCCAACACCACATCGCCCACTTGCGTGCGCAACTGATTATTTTGCGGAATCACAGGTAAGTTATCGGCTTGGATCTGAATCACCGCCAAATCGCTGATTTTATCCAAGCCAATCACCTGGCCACTGTATTGGCGACCATCCTGCAGGGCGACATCAATTTCACTGACATTAGCAACCACGTGAGCGGCAGTAAGAATGTGACCTTGGTCATCCATAATTACGCCAGATCCTAATCGAAAGACCGTGCTCGGCCGGCGTGAATAAAACGAGCCCTGCACTTCACCCACGCTGTAAATATTCACCACCGCAGGTGCGGCTCGGCGCACGGCTGTCGCATAGCTAGCCGGTGAATTATCCAGTTGTAAAGGCGTGGTGGCAGGATTTTGCAGTAGTGGCAGCGCTACAATCACTAGGGCAGCGACAATAAGTCCGAGAATAACCGAACGAGCAATAAAGAAGAGCCCTGTACGAAGCGTCATGATTGAAGTTTGCCTTTCTATGAGTCTAGTTATTATTGTTAAGTGAGCTAAAAGAATAACACCTATTAGCAAAGAAGGCAGCACTGGCTGCCTTCTTTTGCACTTGCTTGGTGCAGTTAATGATCCGACTTAGCCGCCGCGCAACACCAAATAGAGCTCGGTATTACCGCGTCGTAAGTTCAAGGCAACCACTGGCCCAGCGTCATTAAAGGCTTGGCGTAACTCACTGATTGAGCTTACCGGGGTGCGGTTAACGGCCATGATCACGTCATCTTTGCGCAAGCCATAGCGAGCCGCCACAGAACCTTCCTCAATGCTGGTGATTACCACCCCACCATTATCGTTTGCTGCCAGCTCGACACCAGCCAGGGCCGGGTGCAAGGTGGCTGCGACGACCGCAGTATCATCAGCCACTAAGGTCACTTTAAAGTCACGTTTTTTGCCATCGCGCAATACCGTAATCTTCATTTCCTTGCCAGCGCCGATGGTACCCACGCGAGCAATTAAATCAGCAAAGGTGCGAATGGTATCGCCATTCACGGCGATAATTACGTCACCAGATTTTAAGCCAGCTTTGGCCGCAGCGCTGTCGGCAATGACTTCACCAATAAAGGCACCTTGGTTGGCATCTAATTTCAATGCTTTGGCGATGTCATGAGTTAAGTCGTTGCCACGCACACCCAGCACACCACGGCGCACCTCACCAAATTCAATCAGCTGTGCCACTAAGTTCTTCATCATATCTGACGGAATCGCAAAACCTATGCCGATATTGCCGCCGTTAGGGCCTAGAATTGCAGTGTTGATGCCAATCAGCTCGCCTTTTAGCGTCACCAAGGCACCACCTGAGTTACCGCTGTTAATAGCTGCATCGGTTTGAATAAAGTTTTCTACTTCTTCAATGCCTAAGCCGCTACGGTCTAACGCACTAACAATGCCTGAGGTTACTGTTTGGCCAAGCCCGAAGGGGTTACCGATAGCCACTACAAAGTCACCTACACGCAAATCAGATGAGGTACCAATTTTTATATCCGTCAGGTCTTCGCCATCTTCAATTTTTAGCAGGGCAATGTCTGAACGATCATCAGTGCCAATCACTTTTGCATCAAATTGTCGCCCGTCTTTAAGGGTGACTAAAATTTCGCTGGCACCGTCAATCACGTGATTATTGGTGACGACGTAACCGGCTTCGGCATCGATAATCACGCCCGAACCTAAGCCTTGAAATGGCCGTTCTTGAACTTGTTCACGTGGGCCATTGGGGCCAAAGAAAAACCGAAACATGTCAGGCACCCGCTGCCGCACTTCACGTTTACCTTTTACTGAGATATTCACCACCGCTGGGGTGACTTCTTCCAGCATCGGCGCTAGGGTAGGGGTTTCATCACTTTTCCCAAAAAATGGGATGCTAGCTGTAGCTGGAGCTATAGCAACTGAGCTTGCTAGCGCTACGGACGCCACTACCGCCAAAAATTTTGTCTTCATTCACTGTACTCCTATGTTGACCCAAACATAATGACTAACCTAGAGCGAGCGCGTCAGCGATTACGTTGTGCCGGTTGTGATTTCCACATAACAACAAATGGTAAAGTTGTAGCAAAATAGCTACTGATAACGAAGATAATGACTCGCTAAACAGAAATAAGTTCAGCTGGCAGGTGTTTCAAGATGTAACCGGCAACAAATTTGCCGGCTACTTTGGGAGAGGAATGACGGTACCTAGAATTAGTCGGTGCTCTCTTTGGCCGTAGACTTGCTCGTAGCAGCTTTACCAGAAAATAAACCTGAATGAGAATCGCTGTAATCACGCGGCATGTCTGCCGCTGGTCGGTCATCACTGCGGCGCTTTTCCTGCTTACTCTGGTTGGCCATGCGTAACTGACGCACGGTATCTTCTGAAAAAAATGGCAAGCTGGGCTGCAATTGTTCGCGCTGAAGCAAGTCAGCACTGTGATGCAAGTAGCTTTTGAGTTTGGCTTGAGTCTCTTCTAGTTGCCCCACCAAGGCTTGAGCAGTGGCAAGATGATCGGCAACTTCTTGACGATAATCAGCTAGTTGCTGTTTAGTCTGGGTCACTTGCTCAGTGAGTTCGGCCTCGTCAGAATGATTGCTCAGCCAATAACGCGCCACAAAAAAGCCAATGATGGCACCTACTGCGACTAACAAAATGCCAATAATCCAGCTCATAAAAACTCCTTATAAAACACGTATCACGTGATAAACTGATAACCCATAGCATAATCTAGATCAGGGTCAAAGTGGTAGTGACAACGCAAAACATCACCCCAATGAGTAAATATGAGGCTGATTTGGCTTCCGGTAATTTCACCCCAGATGCGGCGCAGCGCAAGGCTGTAGAAGCATTGCAGCGGTTGTATGAACAACTGGTCGTAGTTCATCAACAGCAGCAATCCAAGGGTATACTTGGGCGCCTTAAAGGCCTGCTTGGTGGCACTCAAGCGGCCCCGCAAGGCATCTATTTCTGGGGCGGCGTGGGTCGTGGTAAAACCTACTTGGTGGATACCTTCTTTGATACCTTGCCATTTGAGCAAAAAATGCGGGTGCATTTTCATCGTTTTATGCATCGCGTGCATGACGAGTTAAAGCAACTCAAAGGCCGTAGCGATCCGCTGCCGATTATTGCTGACAAGCTGGCCGCCGAGGCCCGAGTGCTGTGTTTTGATGAGTTTTTTGTGCAAGACATCACCGATGCCATGATTTTGGGGACACTCATGCAAGAGCTCTTCAAGCGCGACGTGGTGCTGGTGGCAACGTCCAACATAGTGCCCGATGAACTTTATCGTAATGGTTTACAGCGACAGCGTTTTCTACCCGCAATAGCCTTAATCAAAGAGCACTGCGAGGTCATCAATGTGGATAGCGGTATCGACTACCGCTTGCGTACTTTAACTCGCGCGGAAATTTACTTAACCCCAGCAGACTCCAGCGCTGATGCAAAACTTCAGCAATATTTTACTGAACTAGCGCCTGATCACTGTAACCGGGCCGAACAAAATTTGCATGCGATTGCCATTAATCAACGCGACATCGTGGTACGGATGGAATGTGACGATGTGGTGCTGTTTGATTTTAATGCCATTTGTGGCGGCCCGCGTTCGCAAAATGATTACATTGAAATTGCTCAGCTTTATCATGCGGTGCTGATCAGTGATGTGCCCCAACTAGGAGGCCATAACGATGATGCCGCCCGCCGCTTCTTGGCTTTGGTCGATGAATTTTACGAACGCCGCGTCAAGCTTATTATCTCGGCGGCGGTGCCGTTGGAGCAACTCTATAGCGAAGGCAAATTAACGTTTGAGTACCGCCGCTGTGTTAGCCGCTTACAAGAAATGCAAAGCCATGAATATTTAGCGATGGCGCACAAACCATGAGTTTTGCCGACCTCGCCATTGCCTTGGGTGGCTTAGGGCTCTTGCTGTTGGGCATGCAAATGCTGACCGACGGCTTGCGAGCCGCCGCTGGTAGCCACCTCCAGAGCTTTTTAGAGCGCACCACCCAAACCCGCTTAAGGGCTGCTATTTCTGGCTTCACCGTGACCGCTATTGTGCAGTCGTCCAGTGCGGTAGTGGTGGCGTTGTTAGGTTTTACTAACGCGGGCATGTTGAAGTTACGGCAGGCTGCTTGGGTGGTGTTTGGTAGTAACGTCGGCACCACCATGACCGCATGGATTGTGGCCTTGATTGGCTTGAAGCTGAATATTGCAGTGATTGCTTGGCCTTTGATCGGCTTAGGGATGTTAACCCGCTTAGTCAAACAAAACTCCATTGCCGCCCACATAGGGACAGCGGTAGCAGGGTTTGGGGTATTGTTTGTGGGCCTCGATACCTTACGCGAAGCTTTCACCCAATTAGTACCTTTGTTGCCCGTTGCGCAACTTGAGGTTAGTGGTGTTGGTGGGGTGCTATTAGCCGTGCTTGCAGGGGTTATTTTGACCGCTTTAGTGCAATCCTCGTCAGCGGCTTTAGCCATCGTACTTACCGCCTCTGCTACCGGTGTTTTCAGTCCGTTAGCTGGTGCCGCAGTGGTGATTGGGGCGAATATTGGCACCACGGTAACAGCGCTGTTGGCGGCTATTGGCGCTACGGCCCACGCCAAACGTTTAGCGGCTGTGCACGTGGTGATGAATGCCCTCACTGGTGCTGTGGCATTGTTGCTGCTAGTACCACTGTGGTGGGTGTCAGCTTGGCTATCTGGCGGCAACGACGTCGCCAACATCAGTGCGGGCCTAGCCGTTTTTCATACTTTATTTAACGTGCTTGGCTTAGGCTTGATGCGGTTAATCGATAATCGTCTGTTTAGCCGGGTAGAGAGCTGGTACAAATTACCACCGATACGTTCGGGTCAGCCGCGCTTTTTGGATAAAACGGTGCTACAGGTTCCGGCTATGGGGATTGCTGCCGCGCAACAAGAGCAGCAGCGGGTGTTGCGCCAATACATCATGCGTCTGCGCACGTTTTTACGCGATAGCGAAGACGATGTCAGTCATGTCGAAGATATAGCGACCGGGGAGTTACTGGAACACATATACCGCTACATCAGTAAACTTGGTGAACAAAACCTTACTGGAGCAGAAGCTTTGGCGTTAGCCCAGTTGCACAGTAACCATGGGCGTTTAGTGGATTTACGACAGTTGGTTGAGGCGTTTAAGGCCGCATCACCAGAACTGCTGGATGCCAGCTTGAACCACCAGTGGCGAGCACAGCTGTTGGCCTTTTTGAATGGTGCGGATATGGCCACTCGCAGCGACGCTGAATGGCAACAAGGTGTGCAACAGATCCAACAGAGTCGGCAACAGCAACGCCAGCAGTGGTTACAGCAAATTGCTGCGGATCAATTAGCGCCCACGCGCGGCGCCCAGTTGGTGCAGTTGGCGAGCAAATGGGAGCGTAGTGCTGAATTAGTAAAGGCGTTGCAGGTGGGTAGCTAGCTTAACTTGGCCGGTGTTAGGCAAGGTAAAAAACATCTACACTGGGTTGTTGATCTTTTAACCCCTTTTCCCTATAATCCGCGCAGCCCACGTTACAGGTACAACTAACCGCTATGTGGCAATTAACCACAACGGTTGTTGTGGTTCGCGGGGAAGCCCGGAACTACTGTCGTGAACCTTAAAAAAAGAGTAAGTTTCCAATGAGTACATTTGTTGCAAAACCAGAAACTGTACAACGTGACTGGTATGTTATTGACGCCGAAGGTAAAACCTTAGGTCGTTTGGCTACTGAAGTAGCTCGTCGCTTACGTGGTAAGCACAAGCCTGAATACACTCCTCACGTAGACACTGGTGATTACATCATCATCGTAAACGCTGAGAAAGTGGCTGTTACTGGCCGTAAGGCACAGAACAAAATGTATTATTCACACACGGGTTACCCAGGTGGTATCAAAGAAATCAACTTCGAGAAGTTGATTGCTAAGAAGCCAGAAATGGTAATTCAGAAAGCGGTGAAAGGTATGTTACCTCGTGGTCCATTGGGTCGTGCCATGTTCCGTAAACTGAAAGTATACGCAGGTGCAGAGCATAACCATATTGCTCAGCAGCCTAAACAACTTGAAATTTAAGACGGAGCATTAACAACATGGCACAGAATCAATACTACGGTACTGGTCGTCGCAAAAGCTCTACTGCACGTGTTTTCTTGCGTCCAGGCAGCGGCAACATCAGCATCAACAACCGCACTTTAGAAGAATACTTTGGTCGTGAAACTGCTCGTATGGTTGTTCGTCAAC
Source organism: Pseudidiomarina sp. WS423 (assembly GCF_050750165.1). Taxonomy (NCBI): domain Bacteria; kingdom Pseudomonadati; phylum Pseudomonadota; class Gammaproteobacteria; order Alteromonadales; family Idiomarinaceae; genus Pseudidiomarina; species Pseudidiomarina sp. WS423. The sequence goes on from NZ_JBOJLN010000003.1 coordinate 41,083, forward strand.
CGCTTGAGTTAGTAGACATGGTTGAAAAATTCGACTTATACATCACTGTTAAAGGTGGTGGTTCAAGTGGTCAAGCTGGCGCAGTGCGTCACGGTATCACTCGCGCACTTATGCAATACGACGAAACCCTACGTGGTGACTTACGTCGTGCAGGTTACGTTACTCGTGACGCACGTCAAGTTGAACGTAAGAAAGTCGGCTTGCACAAAGCACGTAAACGTCCTCAGTTCTCGAAGCGTTAATTCGAAATCTCGAGTACGTCAAAAACCCGGCCTTTGTGCCGGGTTTTTTGTCTTTGTCCTTGTAAAAATCAGGGTATTTCTTTATCATCTGAAGGCATTTTTTGCCGATTCCCTTAAAACGAGCATCATTCGTCTTAATGGGAACCTAAGCAGTAGCTAATTACTGACTTCACGGCTAAGTTTCGTGAAGCGTCCAAACGGAGAGTAAGTGGATGAGCAATGCGCCTGTAGATAAAGGCCGCCGTCGTTTCCTAACTGTCGCGACATCTGTTGTCGGGGCTGCTGGTGCGGTTGGCGTTGCCGTTCCTTTCATTGCATCATGGAACCCAAGTGAGAAAGCCAAAAACGCGGGTGCCCCAGTGGAAGTGAACATTGGAAAAGCCGAGCCGGGTCAATTGATTCGTGTTGAATGGCGAGGCCAGCCAGTTTGGGTGGTACGTCGTACCCCTGAAATGTTGGCATCGTTAGAAGCGGTTAACGACCGTTTACGTGACCCAAATTCTGATGAACCACAACAGCCAGAGTATGCCAAGAACTTGCATCGCTCACGCAAAGAAGAATTCTTTGTGGCCGTTGGTATTTGTACCCACTTAGGTTGCTCACCGCAATTCTTAGATGTTGGCTTCAGTGACTACATTGAAGAAGCTAAATCAGGTTTCTTCTGCCCATGTCACGGTTCAACCTTTGATATTGCTGGCCGCGTGTTCCAAGGTGTTCCAGCACCATACAACCTAGTGGTTCCACCTCATTACTACATCAATGACACAACCATCTTGGTGGGTGAAGACGGGGAGCAAGCCTAATGAACAAACTCATCGCCTGGTTTGACGAACGCATTCCGATGACCAAAACGTGGAATATCCACTTAGCGCAATATCCAGCTCCGAAAAACTTCAACTTCTGGTACATCTTCGGGGTGCTAGCAACGTTGGTGTTAGTTAACCAAATCCTTACCGGGGTATGGTTAACCATGAATTATGTTCCTTCTGCAGAAGGCGCGTTTGCTTCTGTTGAATTCATCATGCGTGACATTGAATACGGTTGGTTGCTACGTTACATGCACTCAACGGGTGCTTCCGCCTTCTTCGTGGTGGTGTATTTGCACATGTTCCGCGGCATGATGTACGGCTCTTACCAGAAACCTCGTGAATTACTATGGGTGTTCGGTATGCTGATCTTCTTGGTGTTAATGGCAGAAGCCTTTATGGGCTACCTGTTACCATGGGGTCAAATGTCTTACTGGGGTGCTCAGGTTATCATCTCGCTGTTCGGTGCTATTCCGTTTGTTGGCGATGATTTAACCCTATGGATTCGGGGTGACTATGTTATCTCCGGCGCTACCCTAAACCGCTTCTTTGCCTTACACGTGATCGCGCTGCCATTAGTGTTAGTGATTTTGGTGTTCTTACACATTATCGCCTTACACGAAGTTGGCTCGAACAACCCAGAAGGTATTTCGATTAAGAAGCCAAAAGGGTCTGTACCTGAGTCTGAGAAGCCGAAGTTCCAGTTCCATGAGCGCTTCACCAAGAAGTACGACATTGTTGATGCTTTCCCATTCTTCCCGTATTACATCGTGAAAGATTTGGTGGGTGTAGCTATCTTCTTGTTCTTCTTCTGCTACGTGATTTTCTTTGCTCCAGCCATGGGCGGCCTATTCCTAGAGCCACCGAACTTTGAAGCTGCGAACCCACTGAAAACACCAGCGCACATTGCACCCGTTTGGTATTTCACGCCGTTCTATGCGATTTTGCGTGCGGTACCAGATAAGTTATTAGGTGTTATCTTGATGTTCGGTGCAATCGTAGCCTTGTTTGTATTGCCATGGTTAGACCGCGGTAAAGTGCGTTCAGTGCGCTACCGTAGTGGCTTCCACAAATTTAACCTAACGGTATTTGCAATCAGCTTTATTGCACTGGGTTACTTAGGCTTGAAGCCGGCAACTGAGGTTTATACCTTCTTTGCTCGAGTGTTCACTTTCTTGTATTTTGCGTTCTTCGTACTGCTGTTCTTCTACAGCAAAAACGAAAACACAAAACCAGTTCCAGAGAGGATTACTAAGTGATGAAACAGCTTCTTAAAAATACTCTGCTGGTAGCAGCATCACTGTGGTCGGTCGCAACTTTAGCGGCTGGCCCGACAGTACCCCTCGATAAAGCAGAAGTAGACATGCATGACAAAGCGTCCATGCAACGCGGCGCACAATTGTTCATGAACTACTGCTTGGGTTGTCACTCAATGCAATACCAGCGTTATAACCGCACCTTCAAAGATCTTGAGATCCCTGAAGACTTGGGTATTGAGAACTTGCAATTCACTGGCGAGAAAGTAGGTGATTTAATCACCAACGCGATGGCCACTGAAGATGCTGGTAACTGGTTTGGTACTGCAGCACCTGATTTAACTTTGGTTGCACGGGTACGTGGCGCTGACTGGATTTATACCTATCTACGTTCGTTCTACGTAGATGAGACCCGTCCGTTTGGCGTAAACAATACCGTCTTCCCTAACGTAGGTATGCCGCACGTGTTGCAAGAGTTGCAAGGTGTGCCACGCAAAACTACCGAAGCTAAGCTTATCGACGGTGAAATGAAAAATGTGTACGTTGGCATCAAAACTGATGGCAGCGGCATGCTAACAGAAGCTGAGTACGACCAAGCCATGCTAGACCTGACTAACTTTTTGGTCTACACCGGCGAGCCGATGATGTTGCAACAACGCAAAATCGGTTGGTATGTCTTCGGTTTCTTATTGGTCTTCTTAGTATTCGCAGTGCTACTTAAGCGCGAATTCTTCAGAGACGTGAAGTAAGTTTGATGGAGAGTAATATGTCGGTTGCGGCAAACAAACGGTCGGTAATGACCTTATTCTCGGGCCAAAATGACTTACGTAGTCATCAAGCCCGAATCGTATTAGCGGAAAAAGGAGTGGGCGTAGAGATAATTTATGTCGATCCAGACAATCGTCCGGAAGACTTAATTCAGCTAAACCCATACGCTGATGCGTTACCGACTTTACTAGACCGTGAGTTGGTGTTGTATAACGCCCACATCATCATGGAGTATCTAGATGAGCGTTTTCCGCATCCGCCATTGATGCCAGTGTACCCGGTAGCCCGTGGTACCAGCCGCTTGATGATGTACCGTATTGATCGTGATTGGTATGCGCTCGCTGATACCATTCTTGCTGGTGGCAAGAATGCGGACGCGGCGCGCCAAGAATTGCGTGAAGGTATTTTAGCGTTAGCCCCTATCTTTGCTGATACGCCGTTCTTTATGAGCGAAGAGTTCAGCTTAGTTGATTGCTACCTAGCTCCGCTGTTATGGCGTTTGCCTAGCTATGGCATCGAACTTGAAGGTACCGGTGCGAAAGCGGTAAAAGCCTATATGGTACGGGTTTTTGAACGCGACTCTTTCCAAGAATCACTGACTGACAGTGAACGTGAGTTAGGCCGGTGAGTGAGCCGGTTATGACCCCTCGTCGCCCGTACCTAGTACGGGCGATTTACGATTGGCTACTGGATAATCAACTCACCCCCCACTTGGTGGTCGCGGCAACGGTGCCCCATTGCCAATTACCGTGGGAGTTTGTTGAAGATGGCCAGATCATTCTGAACATCACGCCTACTGCTGTTGGCCAGTTTGCTATCTCGAATGAGCAAATTAGCTTTCATGCGCGCTTCTCTGGTAAACCTCATCATGTAGTGGTGCCCATGGCCGCCGTAGTGGCCTTATACGCCCGCGAGAATGGTGCCGGTACCATGTTTGAAGCGGAGCCTGCCTACGAGGCTTGGATTGCTGCAGAACTCGCAGCAGAAGAGCAAGCTGGGGATGATGATGTTGAGGGTGACGCCATTAGCCTAGCTTCTAGTGAAGATTCTGCTAGTAGTGGTAAGGCTGACTCTAACGCCGATGCTAACGCGAAAAATAAGGCGGCCAAACGTTCTCATCTTCGCGTAATTAAATAAGCGGCAAGTAAGCGGCAAGTAAGCGGCGTTAACTAGCCCATCAGACAAAGACAAAAAAGGCGACCTTGGTGTCGCCTTTTTATTTATCCGAACGCCACAACGCCGTTAACCGCTTATTGAAAAGCGTCAATGACCTGCGTAACACCGCTAACGTTGCGGGCAATATCAATGGCTTGGCGAGCTTGTTCTGGGCTAACTAAACCCATCAACGCCACTTCATTATTCTCTGTGATCACCTTAATGTGCACTGCTTTCACGTTCTCATCAGCAACTAACTGGGCCTTAATTTTACTGGTGATCCAAGTGTCTTTACTGATTTGTGCCACATCGATAACAGGCGCAATACGTAATTCATTATGGACCTTGCTAACACCCTCGGTGTTGCGCACTAAGTGATTGACTAAATCATACAAAGAGCTATCGCTGACTTGGCCTAACAACAGCACCGAACGATTAAACGCCACTACCTGAATGCGCGTGTCATCCAAACGGCTATCACCTTTGAGCTTACGAATCACTCGCAGTTCGATGGTTTGATCGTCCAACTGCGTACCTAAGCTACGACTATCCGTAGCGGCTGAAATACCTACCGCGGTGGCGCCAACTAAGGCTGCGGCACAACCGCTCAACATGATACTGCAGGTGGCAGCTGCTAAGAGTGCTTGATAGCGCTTCATTCATCCATCTCCTGTGGAAAAATTTGATGTTCAACTAAACTGCAAAGCATATTTACGGTTTGTAATAGGTGTTCACTCGCCCGAGCGATATTCGTCGTGGGTATTCTAATTTCCACGTCGTCGGGGCCTAATAACCCAGCAATGTCATGATCGCCCTCTTGCGTAATAGCTACAATCAGCATGTTACGTCCGAGGGCTGCTTCTAGCGCTCGAGCGGTGCGCGGTGCGCGTGCGCCCGCACTAAGCACCAGCACCACATCATTGGCTTGGCCGACAGCTTGTAATTGCTGTGCAAATACCGCTTGATGATCATTGGCACCAAAATCTGCATGCAGGCTGGTAACAGGAAACGGCGGCCGCTCAAAACTCAAGCCGGTGAGCATAATGTGGGCAAAATGCCGTGAGGTGGCATGGGCCATGCCCTCACCGCAGCAATAGATTTTCTGGCCGCTAAGCAAGGTGGCCACCAGCAATTCAGCAGCGCGCTGCAACGGCTCTTGCAACTGATCCGCGGCCGCTATTTGGGTCTGAATACCTTCGGTAAATAAGGTTTTTATCTGCTCTTGCATGGGATCCATGTAAGCCTCTTAAAAAGCATCGGGTAGCCATTGCATTGAGTTGTAATCGCTTACTAGTGCAACCACATCAAAACGCATCGACGTATAATGTTCGTTTAACCCTTCGGTGATTAAAAAAAACTGCGCGCAGCGTCGTATTCGTTGACATTGCTGGGGCTTTATTTGTTCCAATACAGAAGCAAAAGTTTCGTCTGCGCGAACTTTAACTTCTACGAACACAAAAGTCTTGCCCTCTTTTAAAATGAGGTCAATTTCGCCCATCTCACAACGAAAATTCTTGGTGACCAAGTGTAAGCCTTGACCCTCCAAATATTCAAGCGCCAGAGCCTCCCCTAAACCGCCATCTTGTTGTTTTGACATTCCTTGTCCTTAGCGCCAAAGCGCTGTTAGTCGTTATCGGCAATCACCTCATGGCCTTGGTAGCTGGCCCAAGCCAAATCACGTTGTACGCGACCTTGGTCGATATGCAAGCGTCCGGTTAAACCAGTAAGAGATAGTCCAGGTACTCGTTGTAATAGGCTTAATTGCTGCGCCAATAGCACCGCATCGTGGCCAAACGCCGCAAGACGAGCGTGACTATAGCCCCAATCAGAACGTTGGCTGAGCAGCTGCTGTAGCTGTTGTTGCTGGGCATGCCCAGGAATCAACCATTCCGCGTCGGTAAAATGCACGCCGTTGAGGTCGTTTTCACTCAAATCGTTATTTAAGGTGTGGCTAGAAGAGTTAGCATACACAGGAATCGCCTGCATAAAGGGCGAAATATTCACATCAATAAAGGGCTTTAACAAGCGCGTTTGTTCAATCCCACCCACCAAGTAGATGGCATCAATATCGGCGCGGCTGCGGTATTGGCTATCGACGATGATTTTACCTGCGGCAATTTTCACTTGCCAAATGCGCGCTTCACTGGTGGTGACGCCTAATTGGTCTTGTACCGCTGTTTTCATTTCTTCCGTGTTGGTGTAGCGACCTTGGCCGGCCTCTACTTGGTCAGGCTGAGCCTCCAGCCAAGCTTGAGCGAATTCATTCGCCAGTTGCTCGCCGCGATTTGTGGCCGGCGCCAACACCAACGGCTGCTTAAAGCCTTGGGCGGCAATATGTGCGGCTGCTTGGCGCACTTCTGTTTCTGTATCTAAGGCAAAAAAGCTTTGTCCTGGCAAACGGTTATCCAGGCCTTGTTCAAGTTCGTTCAGGGTAAGCCAGCGTAGCTGTTTAGGCAGCTCTAGCTTACTCATTTCTGCCACTTTGTCTTTTAACAGGGGCCCAATAATGAGGTCGGTTTGGCTGGTTTCTAACAGCCCCGGTAAAGTAGAAAAATCAAAGCCATTGCTATCAATAAAGCGCGCCGACAGCTGCGGCTGCGCGGCTAAGGCTTTCACGATCCCATCGCGTACCGCTTGCCCTTGGCTACGATATTGCCCGCTTAACGGCAACAGCACTATAGCTTGTTGCTGGCCCAAGTTCGCCCGTTGCAGACCCGCCTGATAATCGCTCATTAATTCGTTCGCAACCGCCGTAGCTGGGTGATCAGCAAACTCTGCTTGCCATTGCTGTAAATGGGTCAACAAAGAGACTTGGCTACCGGTCTCATCACTAGTGTCATTGACATCGATGGCACTGGCGTGAATATGCTGCACTAAGCGTAACCAACCGGCCGTGACTTTATTACGAAAACCACCAGCTGGTGGCTGAATCGCGGCGGGTTCAGGTAAATGTTGCAGCACTGCCCAGATCTGTCCGGCACTGGCTTGGTATTGCGGCTGCTCTAATAATTGTAATTGTAACTCGGCGGCAATCACCCAGCGGCGCTGGGCAATGGCGCTCGTTAATGCCAGCTCTAAGGTTTGCATCCTATAGTCGGTTGTTTGCCGTGGCTGTAGTAGGGGCTTCAGTAACGCATCAACGTAAGGCCAGCGTTGTTGATGGGCAGCAAAACGAGCTTCTAACAAGGTTAGGAAGCGTTGTTGTGGCGCGCTAAGGGATAACTCTGACTGATACCGTTGTAGCTGAGCAATAACTGCGGCACTAGCTTGCCAAGCATCGTCTTTTTGCAATTGCAACGCCGCCTGTAACAGGGCATCGGAGCGCTCGCTACCGCTACTGGCAGCAGCGCGTTCTAACCACTCTGCCGCGCTGCGATTGGCTGCCGACGGAATATCCTGCAGCACAGGAGTCGATGAGATAGGCACAGTGCTATCGCTGGTGCTAGGTGATGGACCACTGGCACAGGCAGTTAAGCCAATAATAACCATGCACAGGAGTAACTTCTTTGGCACAATAGCGTCCTTTAGCTGATATCTTAAATGGCCTCTACTATAAACCGAGGGGCTTGCTGGTACAACTTACAACATCCATCCTTCGCCTACGCTAAGAGTAATTTACAAGGGGTTTACATGAGTGACAGTAACGGCTGTTTATACATAGTACCAACACCTATTGGTAATTTAGCCGATATCACTGAGCGCAGTGTGCAAACCTTGCGTGCAGTAGACGCCATTGCCGCCGAAGATACCCGTCATAGTGGGCAATTATTGCAGCACTTAGGGATTCGCAATGAGTTGTTTGCCTTGCATGAGCATAACGAACGCCAACGAGCGGAACAGGTGGTAGAACGGCTATTACAAGGCCAGTCGATTGCCTTGATCAGCGATGCCGGAACCCCGTTAATTAGTGATCCTGGCTATGTCCTAGTGCAACAATGTCGCGCTGCCGGTATCAAGATAGTGGCGCTACCCGGTGCCTGTGCTTTTGTGACTGCCCTGTCAGCGGCGGGACTGCCCACAGATCGATTTGCGTTTGAAGGTTTTTTACCAGCCAAGCCACAGCAACGCCGAAAGCGTTTGCAAGGGCTCCTAAGCGACACTCGCACCTTGGTGTTCTACGAGTCACCGCACCGAATTGTCGATTGTTTGGCGGATTTTATCAGCGAATTTGGCAGTGAACGTCAGTTGGTGTTGGGCCGCGAGCTCACCAAAACCTTCGAGACCTACTTGCACGGCAGTATTGCAGAGGTGCAGGCGCAAGTACTGGCTGATAGTAACCAACAGCGCGGTGAGATGGTGTTAGTCTTGGCCGGTGCAGCCGCTGTCGCTGAGGACGATGTTACGCCGCAAGCGCTGCGTACGCTAGCCCTGTTGCGAGAGCACCTACCGCTGAAGAAAGCCGCCGCCTTAGCCGCAGAAATTCATGGGGCGCGCAAAAACAATTTGTATCAGCTGGCGCTCGAGCAAGATAACCAGTAGAATGCCCGCCGGGAGTCAGCCAGACAATCGCTGCCTGTGTGTTTACATACAGGGGGAGGAAAGTCCGGGCTCCATAGGGCAGGGTGCCAGGTAACGCCTGGGCGGCGCAAGCCGACGACTAGTGCAACAGAGAGCAAACCGCCGATGGCCTGCTAAGGCAGGATCAGGTAAGGGTGAAAGGGTGCGGTAAGAGCGCACCGCGCGGCTGGTAACAGTTCGTGGCACGGTAAACTCCACCCGGAGCAAGGTCAAATAGGGGTTCATTGGCGCGGCCCGCGTTGAACCCGGGTAGACTGCTTGAACGCTGAGGTGACTCAGTGGCTAGACGAATGATTGTCCTCGACAGAACCCGGCTTATCGGCTGGCTCCCACCTCATTCTCCGCGCTGGTTTCAGCATTGCGGTTAAGCACGTCGCGGTTAAAATTCTGGGTAAAGGTAATGAACTGGTTGAGCGGCATCGCGCGACCATAGAAAAAGCCTTGCTGTAAATGGCAGCGCTGGCGTTGTAAAAAGCCCACTTGCTCAGCCGTTTCAACCCCTTCAGCAACCACCTTCATATTCAAGGTGTGCGCAATTCTTATCAACACCTCTACTAAGGCCGTCTGTTGGCTTTGTTCGGGCACGCTATGCAAGAAACTACGGTCGATTTTAATCACATCAATCGGGTACGAACGCAAATAGTTTAAGCTGGAATAACCGGTGCCGAAGTCGTCGATGGCCAAGCTTACGCCGGCATCACGTAACTTCCGCAAGTTGGCAAACTGTCGCTCTTTGTTGCGCATCAACATAGATTCAGTGATCTCAAACATCAGCCGGTTGGTAGGCACATCCGCTGCGGCAATCATGTTGAGCCAATGGCTAGCCGCTTGGCGGTCGTTAAATTCACGCGGCGAGCGGTTCAGTGCAATAGACAAATCTAAACCGGCGGCATGCATTTTCTTCCAGTCGCGGAGTACTTGGCTCAGCACAAACGCACCAAGACCAATGATGGCACCGGTCTTTTCGGCAATTGGAATAAACTCAGCCGGTGATATGGCGCCGCGTTCCGGATGGGTCCAACGAATCAAAGCTTCACAGCGGGTCAACAAGCCGGTTTCGGTTTCAATCACCGGCTGATAATGCACCTCAAACTGTTCTGCTTCGATGCCTTTGATGATTTGGTGATGCAGATTAATATCGCGTTCGGTACTTTGCCGTAGTTGTTCATCAAAAAAGTGCACACTCATGGCGCCCGCTTGCTTGGCCGCATACATGGCGAGTTCAGCATGTTTAATCAGCTGCTGCACTTCTTGGCCATCGTGCGGGAACATAGCGATACCGGTGCTGGTGGTCATATTGATGTGGTTATGCTCAATATCCAAGGTGTGCAGCAAATCATTCATGATAGCTGTGGCACGAATTTCAGCTTCGCTGGGGTCGTTTAAGTCTCGCAGTACAATCGCAAATTCATCGCCACCAATACGCGCCAATAAATCGTCTTCACGAATACTGGTACGAATCCGCTCTGCCACTCGTTGTAGTAGGGCGTTACCTACGTCATGCCCGAGCACGTCATTGATTTCACGCAGATGGTCTAAATCTAGCACCAATAGCGCAAATTTCTGTTCATGGCGCAGTGCTGAGCGAACTGCTGCGCCTAGCTGTTCTTGAAAGAAATTACGATTTGGTAAATCGGTTAAGCCATCGTACCTGGCTTGATAGGCAATGGTAGTAATGGCGCCGCGTAATCGATGCTGGGTGAACACCAACATTAAAAAGGCCATCAAAATCACGGCGGTTAAGCCAATCCCAATCGCCCAGTGCAGCCAAAAATCGACATTGGTAGCAACCCAACTGCCATCTCGTGGAAACGCCGCTAACTGCCAGCGCCCGCGCGGAAACTGTACTTCAGTAAGAATAGGATCGTTGGTAAAGACATCGTTATTGCCGGCAAACGCTGGTTCTTGCGCGACATCTTGGTCTAAGCTAGCCAGATTGAGATGGCGCAGGGCAAATTCGTAGTTAGGATGCCGATAGAACTCTACTTGTTCAAGCAGGTGATTGTGATCAATAGCTAACGTAGCAACGCCCCATAAGCGGCGGTCGTCATGAAAAATAGGCATACGTGCCAGCAGCGCCGATTGTCCTTGCACCAGCTGTAACGGCCCTGATACCACCATATCTTTAGCTGCGATAGCGCGCAAAATACCGCTGTATTGCTCGGTGGCGAGGCGATAATTAAAACCGAGCAGACTTTGGTTACCTTCAACGGGATAAATAAAGCGTACGGTTAAGTCCGGCGCCAAGGCGAGATGCATGATATCTAGGTCGGATCCTAAAAACTCATCCATGATGCGCTGTACTCGCACCCGGTCTGGCGTGTCTTGCCAGAGGATTTCGGGGCGTAAGGCGCGTAGTGCGAGGATATTGGCTTGTAGGCGTTGTTCGATTTGCCCGCGCATACTACTTAAATGTTCAGCGGCGCGGCGCTTTTCTACTTCAAGTTGTTGCTGGCGCTCGCTATCAACCACCAAATAGACAGCATAAAGCAGAGCGGATGCAATAAAGAGCACCACTACCAAATACCGCAATAATCGCCAACGCTCAGACTGCACACTGAGCCGATCTGGGTAATTCACAAGGTCTATCTGCTTCATAAGGATTTAAGCCAGCATATTCTAATTGTTATGCGCTGAACTATATAGGATTTTTGCATGATGCTATGCAAACTGCCAAGCGTCAACCCCTGGCGCAGGGGTTAAAACTCTGTAATTTCCCTTGACAGGTAGAAAGATCGGCACCTAGACTGTCACATTGTGGGGATTTGTGGGAAAAAGTGGATCATTTATCATGTTTCGTGGCGCAGCAGCACTCAGTCTAGATGACAAAGGCCGACTGGCGATACCAGCAAAGTATCGCAAGAGCCTGCTGTTGGATTGCGACGGGCAAATGGTTTGCACCATCGATATAAAGCAACCCTGTTTGTTGTTGTATCCGTTGCCACAGTGGCAGTTGATTGAACAGAAGCTTACGACTCTATCTAACATGAACCCCGCCGAGCGTCGTCTCCAGCGGCTATTGCTGGGCCATGCCGAAGATTGCCAAATGGATAAAAACGGCCGTATTTTGATTGCACCAACCCTGCGTCAACATGCGGATCTGAGTAAAAAGATCATGATTATTGGTCAGCTCAATAAGTTTGAACTTTGGTCTGAGGCTGCGTGGCAAGAGCAAATAGCGGCAGATATGCAAGCCGAGCAACAAGACGACATCATTCTGAACGATCGACTACAAGACTTCTCATTATAATGACAACAGAAGCTGCACAACACGTCTCGGTGTTGTTACAAGAGTCTCTCGATGCTCTTGCCATCAAACCAGACGGAACCTATTTAGATGCCACCTTCGGGCGAGGTGGGCATTCGCGTGCAATTCTGGCTCAATTAAACAGTAACGGCCGGCTCTTCGCCCTCGATCGCGACCCCACTGCGATTGCCGCTGCGGCTGCGTTACAACAAGATCCGCGCTTTACCATTATCCACACCCCATTCTCACAGCTTAGCGAGGTGCTAGATGCGCAGCAATTGCGTGGGCAGCTCGACGGTATTTTATTCGATTTAGGCGTGTCTTCCCCACAATTAGATGACGCTGAACGTGGCTTTAGCTTTATGCGCGAAGGGCCATTAGATATGCGCATGGATACCACCCAAGGCATCACCGCAGCTGAATTTTTGGCAGCGGCTAGTGCCGATGAGATCGCTTTTGTGCTGCGCGAATATGGCGAAGAACGATTTGCCTGGCGCATTGCCCAAGCGATCGTGAAACAACGCGAGCAGCAGCCCTTAACCACCACGCGCGAGCTGGCTGAGTTAATCGCCGCCGCGGTTCCTTTTAAAGACAAACATAAGCACCCGGCAACACGCAGTTTCCAGGGCATACGAATTCATATTAACGGCGAACTCGACGAAATTGAGCAAGCGCTTACTGCGGCTGTAGGTGGCTTAAAAGTTGATGGTCGCTTGGCTGTGATCAGTTTTCATAGTTTAGAAGACCGGTTGGTGAAGCGGTTTATGCGGGCCCAAGCTCAAGGCAAAGCGATTCCTGCCAACCTACCTATTCGGGATGCCGATTTTGATCGCGGCCAAACCTTACGCTTGGTAGGTAAAGCCATCAAGCCTTCGGCCGCAGAAATCAAAGCCAACCCCAGAGCACGGAGTTCAGTGCTTCGTATTGCCGCGAGGTTAGATTATGAAAGCTAGCCGGGTACCAGCTTTATCGATGGTTATTGTGGATGATTTGCGCCAGCACTTGTTGCTGGTGTTGCTGTTTTTAGCGCTTGTAGCTAGCGCATTAGCAGTAATTTATGTCGCCCACGGCCATCGTTTACTGGTTACCGAGCGCGACCAACTGCTCTCTGAGCGTGATCAAATAGATATTGAATGGCGCCATTTACAGATTGAACAAAACACCCTAACTGAGCACAGTCGGGTGGAGCGAATTGCCGTGCAACAGCTAGAAATGGTGCGTCCACAAGCAGATGAGGAGGTGCTAGTACCATGGCATTAACCTCGAAAGGCAATCGGCGTGTACTGAAAAAAGCGCAACCCCATTTAAGCTCGGGGCGCTTTTACTTTGCCTTATTGGTTGTGGTACTGGTGTTTGGCAGTTTGGTGGCGCGCGCCGCTTACATTCAGGTGGTAGAACCTGAACGGTTAATTTTTGAAGGCGATCGGCGCTCATTGCGGGCTGATACCACCACGGTGCAAAGGGGTTCAATCATGGATCGCAATGGCCGCGAACTAGCCGTGAGCGTGCCGGTGCAAACCGTGTGGGCAGACCCCCAACGCGTGCACGAGGGACATGGCCTAGATAACCGCGAGCGTTGGTTAGCGTTAGCCGAAGTTTTTCGTACCGATGCTGATAGTTTGATGGCTAAGGTCGCTGATCCGAACCGCCGTTTTGTCTACTTAGAGCGCAAAGTTACGCCCGGCGTAGCTGAGTTTGTCAGACAGTTAGGCATCCCCGGAGTTTATCTTAAAACTGAATCACGGCGCTTTTATCCCGCTGGCGAAATCGCCGCCCATGTGGTTGGCTTTACGGACATCGATGGGCTGGGCATTGAAGGCTTAGAGGCTATTTACAATCAGGTGCTTACCGGCGTGCCTGGTGAACGTTTGTATCGCAAGGATGCAGCAGGACGGGTTGTTGAAGAAATTAGCGTTACCGCTGCGCAACAACCCCAGCAACTCACCCTAAGTATTGACCAACGCTTACAAGCATTGGCTTACGCCGAAGTTAAAAAGGCCGTGCGCTATCACCAAGCCACTTCGGGATCTGCGGTGATTCTGGATATAACAACCGGCGAAGTACTCGCTATGGTCAACAGCCCGTCCTACAACCCCAATAACCGTGCCGATGCGCAACCACACCGGTTGCGTAACCGTGCTATCACCGATGCCTACGAACCAGGCTCAACGGTGAAGCCCTTAGCAGTGATTGCGGCACTCGAACATGGGGTGATTAAACCTAATCAAGTGATTGACACCAGCCCCGGCTGGTTGCGCATTGGTGGCCGCCGTGTAAGCGACCCGAAAAATCGTGGGCCGTTAACCATTACTGAAATTTTAGAAACCTCAAGCAACGTAGGTACCGCCAAAATTGCTCTGCAAACAGGTATCGACAACATGCTTGATACTTATGCCGCGGTTGGGTTTGGTAACGATACTGGGGTCGCTATGTTGGGCGAGAGCTTTGGGGTATTGCAAGGCCGCCAGCGTTGGTCGGATTTTGAAGTGGCAACCTTGTCCTACGGCTATGGTTTAACTGTGACCACCCTACAGCTGGCACAAATGTACGCCATTATCGGTAATGGCGGCGTGCGCTATCCGCTCACCATTCAGCGACGCGAAGGTACGCCCGTAGGCGAACAAGTGATCAGTAAAGAAACCGCTGATACGGTGTTAGCCATGCTTGAAAGTGTGGTAGCCAACGGTTCTGGTGAACGTGCTCGGGTGAGAGGCTATCGCGTGGCCGGTAAAACCGGGACTACTCGGAAAGCCGTGGCGGGCGGTTATGGCGATGAATACGTGACGCTGTTTGCTGGGGTCGCGCCGGTCAGCAATCCACGCTTAGCCGTCGTCGTGACTATTAACGAACCTAGTGGAGATGAGTATTACGGTAGCCAAGTATCTGCCCCCGTGTTTGCGGAGATTGTTGGCGATGCGTTACGGATGCTGAACATCACCCCAGATCATTTACAAGATACCCAATTAAAGGCCGCTGGGTGGGTGGACGTGCCTGAATTCTTGCGAGCAAGGAGTAACTAATGATTGAGTTAGTCAGCTTATTGCCAAATTATCCATTGCCCTTGCCAGCCTTGCAGATTGGCGGGTTAAAGCTAGACTCGCGACAAGTAGCCAGTGGCGATGCCTTTGTTGCGGTGCCGGGTTATCAAGTTGATGGGCGTGATTATATCGATGCTGCTATTGAGGCCGGCGCCGTGGTCGTGCTTACCGAGTCTGAGTCGGTAGGGATGCAACCGCGTGGGCGCGCCTGGGTGATTGAAGTGCCCGGCTTAAAAAATCAACTCTCTTTTATCGCAGCGCGCTTTTTTGGCGAGCCTGCTCAGCACCTGCAAGTGGTCGGGGTGACCGGAACCAATGGTAAAACCTCGGTCACCTACTTAGTGGCGCAGCTGCTAGATGCGCTGGGTGTACGCTGTGGGGTGATTGGTACCACCGGCAGTGGCTTTAGTGGCAAACTGTTGCCAGAAACGCACACCACCCCCGATGCGATTGCGGTACAGCAACGGTTGCGGGTGTTGCAAGCTGAAGGTGCGCAAGCGGTGGCGATGGAAGTATCCTCTCATGCTTTGGTGCAATGTCGCGTTGAGGCGATTCAGTTTGCGGTAGGCGTAGCCACCAATATCAGTCGCGATCATCTTGATTATCATGGCACCATGAGCAATTACGCTGGAGCTAAGCGGCGCTTATTTACCGAACTAGATACCCGCCATGCGGTATTAAATGCTGATGATGCCGCGGTGGCGGCATGGTTGCCTGATCGCCAAGATAGCTGGCGCTTCAGTTTAAATCCTCAAAGCGCTGAACGCAGTCTATGGGCAACCCAGATTGGTTATGCTCAGGCTGGCACCGATTTTACTGTACAAGCACGGTTACCTGGCACGACCGAGGTCGTCAGTCTACCGGTGCAATCCCCGTTACTAGGCCATTTTAATGTTTACAACCTACTAGCAGCCATGGCCGCGGTGGCTAGCCTCGGCCATGACCTCAGCGCCATCGCTAAGGCATGTGCTGGCTTACACGCGGTGCCGGGCCGGATGGAAGTCTTTGGTGGTAGCCAAGGTAAGCCCTTGGTGATTGTCGATTACGCTCATACTCCAGATGCGTTACAGCAAGTGCTGACAGCCTTGCGCCGTCACTGTCGGGGACAGCTGTGGTGTGTGTTTGGCTGTGGTGGTGATCGCGACCGCGGTAAGCGCCCACAAATGGGTGCCGTTGCTGCTGAACTTGCCGACCGCGTGGTGGTGACCGATGATAATCCACGCACCGAAGACCCCGCCCAAATTGTACAAGATATTTTAGCTGGCATGCCGCGCCAACAGCGGGTGCAGGTATTGATGGGCCGAGCTGAAGCGGTGGCAACAACCATTGCCCAAGCCGGTGCCGATGACGTGATTCTGGTGGCTGGTAAAGGTCATGAGGATTATCAAATCATTGGCCGTGAATATTTGCCATACAACGAACGCGCTTGGGTGGCGGAGGTGTTGGCATGATTCGAGTGAATCTAGCTTGGCTCAAGGCTGCGGTAGCGGGCGAGCTGGTAGGTGATACCAGCAACGGCCACTTAGAACTAGATCAAGTAAGTACAGACACCCGTACCTTAGCGCCGGGGAGCTTATTTATTGCCTTGAAGGGCCCCAATTTTGATGCCCACCAGCTGGTGGAGCAAGCCATCGCCGCTGGCGCAGTAGCCGTGCTGGTAGACCATCCGTTGCAAAGCTCTGATGGCCAACCCTTGCCGGTGCCGCAAATTGTCGTCAGCGATACACGCTATGCGCTCGGCCAATTGGGGGCCGCGGTCAAAGCCGCAGTCGCACCCAAAACCATCGCTATTACCGGCAGCAGTGGCAAAACCACCGTCAAAGAGATGCTAGCAGCGATCTTGGCACAACGTGGCAAAGTGCTAGCTACCGCGGGCAATTTCAACAACGACATCGGGGCGCCACTAACGCTGTTGCGATTAGAACCAGAGCACCAATTTGCGGTGATCGAACTAGGTGCGAATCATCAGGGCGAAATTGCCTACACCGTTGGCTTAACCCAACCTGATGTAGCCATCATCAATAACGTAGCACCGGCCCATGTGGAAGGTTTTGGCGGTATTCATGGTGTCTACGTGGCTAAATCTGAGATCTTTCGCGGTTTAGCTGCAGATGGCTTAGCGCTTACGCCGTATCATTCTGAATTTGCCGAGGGCTGGGCGCAACAATTGGCCGACCGTCGGCACGAAACCTTTGGCCGTGCGGAGCACGCCACTGCCCAACAGGGCCCCGATGTGGTAGCTACGGACATCGAGTTAGATAGCCGTGGTTGTGCTGCTTTTACCCTGACTTGTCGCCAGTTAGGCCAAGCGAGTGCTCGTATTCAGCTGAACTTGCCAGGTTTACATAACGTTGACAATGCACTGGTAGCCATCCGGGCCGCGCTTGAGGTAGGTTGTGCGCTGGCTGATGTGCAAGCCGCCTTAGGGCAACAGCAAGCGGTTGCCGGGCGCCTGCAAGTCATCCCGGTGAACCCACAGTTGCAACTGATTGATGACAGTTACAACGCCAATGTGGGCTCAGTCAAAGCTGCGTTAGATATGCTCGCCGTGTACCCGGGCCAACGGGTGATGGTGTTAGGCGATATGGGTGAGCTTGGTCAACAAGCACGCCAGTACCATGAAGAAATTGGGGCCTACGCAATTACGGCAGGAATCGACAAATTGTTCACTGTGGGCGTGCTTAGTCAAAGTGCCAGTAGCCTGTTCAATGGCCGTGGTGGTCGTCATTTTTCCACTCATAACGAGGTTATTAACGCCTTACTTGAGGTGATTGCGGCAGAGCAGACTCAGCCCCTAACCATTTTAGTTAAAGGCTCGCGCAGTGCGCGCATGGAGAAAGTTATCCAAGCGCTACAAACTCAGCTGGCGCCGAGCTCAAGCGATAATCAAGAGGAATCATCTGCATGCTAGTGTGGCTTGCTGAATACCTAACCCAATACGCGACCTTCTTTAACGTGTTCTCGTATTTAACCATGCGCGCCATTTTGAGCGTGCTTACCGCGTTACTGATCTCGTTGTGGATGGGGCCGGCGCTGATTCGCGCGTTGCAGCGGCTGCAAGTAGGGCAAGCGGTACGTGATGATGGTCCGCAATCACATTTGAGTAAAACCGGTACCCCAACCATGGGCGGGGTGCTGATTATCGCCTCTATTGTGGTTTCAACGTTATTGTGGGCAGACCTCAGTAATCGCTACGTGCAAGTGGTGTTGGGGGTGGTGCTAGGCTTTGGCTTGGTTGGCTTTGTTGATGACTACCGCAAAGTGGTGCAGAAAAACTCACGTGGGCTGCCGGCTAAATGGAAGTATTTTTGGCAATCGCTCATCGCTACAGTCGCGGCTGTGGTGCTTTATGCCCATGCTACATTGGGTGCTGAAACCCAACTGTTGGTGCCTTTCTTTAAAGATGTCATGCCGCAATTAGGGTTGCTGTACGTGTTGTTGGCGTACTTTGTGATAGTCGGTACGAGCAATGCGGTTAACCTTACCGATGGTCTTGATGGTCTTGCTATTGTGCCTACCATTATGGTGGCTGGGGCACTGGGGATTTTCGCTTACGCCTCAGGTAACGCCAACTTTGCAGCTTATTTGAATATTCCTTTCTTGCCACTGTCGGGCGAGTTACTGATTGTCTGTACCGCCATTTTTGGTGCCGGGCTTGGCTTCTTATGGTTTAACACTTATCCCGCCATGGTGTTTATGGGTGACGTGGGCTCGCTGGCGTTAGGTGCTGCCTTGGGCGTCATTGCCGTGTTAGTACGCCAAGAGTTGGTGCTGCTTATCATGGGTGGGGTGTTTGTGATGGAAACCGTCTCTGTGATGTTGCAGGTAGGTAGCTACAAGCTGCGTGGTAAGCGGGTATTCCGGATGGCACCTATTCATCATCACTATGAGCTCAAAGGTTGGCCAGAGCCGCGGGTGATTGTTCGTTTTTGGATTTTATCGTTGGTTTTTGTGTTGATTGGCTTGGCGACCTTAAAGCTCCGCTAATGGGGCTTAGGGGGCTTAGAGCCACTAGCCAGCAGCAGTTATTACGCACAACTTAGGAAATATTCATGCACTTAGCAAGTTTAGATAAGTATCAAAACATCGCAGTGGTTGGCCTCGGCCAAACCGGGCTGTCGGTGGTGCGTTACTTGCTAAGTCAGGGCGTTCAACCGGTGCTGTTCGATACTCGCGAGCAACCACCCGGCGTGGCCCAGTTACCGCCCACGCCAGCTCCTTTAGAATTACATACTGGGCCGCTGCAGGTGGAACATATCTTGGGTATGGATTTACTGATTGTCAGCCCCGGTATTGATTTGCGTATGCCGGTACTGCAATTAGCCGCAGATGCAGCCATTCCAATCATCGGTGACATGGATTTGTTGGCGCTGCATTGGGCTGCCGCACCAGACGCTGCCCCGGTAATGTTAGGCATTACTGGCTCTAATGGAAAATCGACCGTTACCCAGTTGCTGCATGATATTTTGGCGGAGCAAGGCATGGCCGTCGCCATGGGCGGTAATATTGGTATTCCGGTATTGGATTTGCTGGCACAACCAGCCAACATTTATGTGCTAGAGCTGTCCAGCTTTCAGTTAGAGTTGATGCAACAGTTGCCGTTACGCGGCGCTACCATCCTCAATGTCAGCGACGACCATATGGATAGGTACCACAGCCTACACGACTACTCCCATGCTAAACAACGCATCTACTTAAATGCAGACGTAGCGGTATGGAACCGTGAGCAAGAACTTACGGCGCCCGTGTATATCCCGCCTAGTCGTCAGCGTACTTTTGGGGCCGATACGGGCTTAGCCGATGGCATTGGCGATCTAACCCATGCGCAGTTTGGTTTGCTGCGCCAAGCGGATGGCTTGTGGCTGGCGTATCAAGGCAAACCGTTAGTGGCAGCCCATGAATTGGCCTTAAGCGGCATTCATAATTTGCTGAATGTGCAAGCGGCTTTGGCCTTGGCCGAGCTGGTTGGGGTAAAACCAACGGCAGCGTTAGCGACGGTGAAGCAGTTCCGTGGCCTCGCCCATCGCTGTGAACTGGTAGCTGACCAGCAGGGTGTGCGCTGGGTGAATGATTCTAAAGCCACTAACATTGGGGCTGCCGAGGCGGCTATTCAGGGCCTGCGCGCTAGCGTTAGTGGCAAGTTGATTTTGATTGCTGGCGGCGATGGTAAAGGCGCCGATTTTAGTGCCTTTAAACCTGCTTTAGCGCAAGTAGATCACCTAATCGTGCTAGGCAAAGATGCCGAGCGCATCGCGCAACAAGTAGACCATGCGGAGCGGGTCAAAGATTTAACCCAAGCGGTGGCCGTGGCTGCCTCTTTGGCAACGCCTGGCAGCATGGTGCTGTTATCGCCTGCATGTGCCAGTTTAGATATGTTCAACAATTATCAGCAACGCGGTGATATGTTCCGTGCCGCCGTGGAGGCCTATTATGGCTGACACTCCAGCACGCACTGAACAACAACTCGAGCTACCCATGCCCGACCGCGCTGAAGCGGTATGGCGGCAATGGGCGCAACGAGCCTGGCAATGGTGGTTGCCACAGCCGACGGTATTGTACGACCGAGTGCTGTTATGGCTGGCGTTCTGCCTCATCGCCATCGGCTTAGTGATGGTGAGCTCAGCGTCGTTTCCGGTTGGCGAACGGCTTACTGGTAATCCGTTTCATTTTGTTACGCGCCACGCCATTTACGTGCTGTTAGGCTTGGCCTTATTGGTGATCTGTGTGCAAGTGCCGGTGCGCTGGTGGTATAACGGCAGTGGCTTACTGTTGTTGTTGGCCATGGCCCTGCTGGTGTTGGTTAGCGTGATTGGGCACGAAGTAAATGGCGCCAAACGCTGGATTAAAATCGGTCCGCTAACCCTGCAGGTAGCTGAAATCGCCAAGCTATTTTTTGTGCTCTATATCGCAAGTTACCTGACCCGACGTGTGGACCAGGTGCAAGAAAACTTACGTGGTTTTATTAAGCCATTGATCGTGCTGGCGTTGTTTGCAGGCTTGTTGCTGATGCAGCCAGACTTTGGTTCCTTGGTAGTGATGACTGCGATTGTGGTGGGCATGCTATTTTTAGCTGGCGCTAGGTTGTGGCAGTTCTTCGCCATCTTGATCACCTTTGCCGTGGTGATCACCTTGCTGATCATTCAAACGCCGTATCGAATGCGGCGCATCGTGAGCTTTTTAGATCCGTGGCAGGACCCCTTTGGTAGCGGCTATCAGTTAACTCAATCCCTGATGGCCTTTGGCCGTGGTGACTGGTTTGGCCAAGGCTTGGGCAATAGCATTCAAAAGTTACAATACCTGCCCGAGGCCCATACCGATTTTATTATGGCCGTGGTCGGCGAAGAGCTTGGCTTTATCGGTATTCTGGTGATTTTGGTGTTGGCCTTTGCGCTGGTGTTACGCGCGTTGCAGCTAGGTCGCGCCGCATTACAAGTGAATCAGCAGTTTGGCGGTTTTGTCGCTTACGGCATCGGTATCTGGTTTGCCTTTCAGGCGATGGTTAACATTGGTGCGGCGGCCGGTCTGTTGCCCACCAAGGGCTTAACCTTACCTTTGGTCAGTTACGGTGGTACCAGTCTATTGATCAGCTGCGTAGCGCTGGGCTTGTTGATGCGAATTGATTACGAATATCGGGTCAGCCAAATCAAAGTGGCACCACGGCGAGTTAACACTAAACTAGGAGGCCAAGCATGAACAAAGTGATGATTGCTGCTGCCGGTACCGGTGGTCACGTGTTTCCGGCCCTCGCTGTTGCAGAAAAGCTGCGTAGTTACGGCTGGCAAGTGGTGTGGTTGGGCACCACGGAACAGCGGCTTGAGGCCAAAGTTGTTCCTGCGGCTGGGTTCACCCTAGAGCAAATTGATATGCAAGGCATGCGCGGGCATGGCTTGCTACGCAAACTGATGACGCCATGGCGCTTGTTTAAGGCGGTACGGCAAAGTCGCAAACTGTTGCGCAAGCATCAAAGCCAGTTGTTACTTACCTTTGGTGGGTACGTGTGTGGGCCAGCCGGTGTGGCTGCACGCAGTTTGGGTATTCCTTTACTGGTGCATGAACAGAATGCGGTGGCCGGACTCACCAACAAATTACTGGCGCGGATGGCACAACATGTGATGGTGGGCTTTGCTGCTGCGAAACAGCAACTTCCGGGGGCCGAGGTTACTGGCAACCCATTGCGGGCCCAGTGGGCGCAGCCCCACGCAAGTGCCAACCCAACCGAACAACCGTTGCGATTACTGATCGTGGGCGGCAGTCTGGGCGCTCAAGCGCTGAACCAAAGTGTGCCGGCAGCGCTAGCGCAGTTACCAGTAGCGCTATTGCAGCAACTGCAGGTACAGCATCAGTGCGGCGCGCAGCAAACGGCGGCGGTGCAGCAGGCCTATCAGGCGCTGCCGCTAGCCGAGGTGCAAGTACAAGAATTCATTGAAGATATGCACAGCGCCTACCAACAGGCGACGGTGGTGATTTGTCGTGCTGGCGCTTTGACCGTGGCTGAACTTGCGGTACTAGCAACACCCGCGATTTTTGTGCCCTTGCCCCATGCCGTTGATGATCATCAAACGGCGAACGCCAATGAGTTGGTGAGCATAGGCGCAGCAAGGTTGCTACCGCAACCCCAATTACAGCAAGTTAGTCCGCTAGTGGCTCTGTTAGAAGAGTTGCTTAGCCAACCGGAGGTGCGTCAGCAGATGCGCCAACAGGCAGCTAGCTTAGCCCGCGTAGATGCAACCGAAGCGGTTGTGAATCAGTGTGAACGCTGGGCCAATCCAGAACAATTAACAGCAGGCAATAGGTTATGACAGAGCAAGTAACTGCTAACAGCATCCCGTCCGCACACGTGAAGGTGCCGGCCATGCGGCGGGTCAAACGCATCCACTTTGTTGGTATCGGTGGCGCGGGTATGGGCGGTATTGCCGAAGTGCTATTGCATCAAGGCTATCAGATCACCGGCTCAGATTTAGCAGAAAATGCGGTAACCCAGCGCTTGCGTCACTTTGGTGCGCAAGTATTTTTGGGGCATGCCGCCGAACATGTGCAAGGCGCTGATGTGATTGTGGTGTCATCTGCCATAGCAGCGAGCAACCCCGAGTTAGTGGCAGCGCAACAGCAGTTTATTCCACAGGTGCGACGGGCCGAGATGCTCGCCGAGCTGATGCGGTTTCGCCATGGAGTCGCGATTGCTGGCACCCACGGTAAAACCACCACAACCAGCTTAATTGCCAGTATATTTGCCGAGGCCGAGCTAGATCCAACCTTTGTTATTGGCGGTTTGCTTAACAGCGCTGGCACCAATGCCCGACTGGGCACCAGTAAATACTTAATTGCTGAAGCCGACGAATCTGATGCCTCGTTCTTGCATTTGCAGCCGATGGTCTCGGTCGTAACCAACATCGAAGCCGACCACATGGATACCTATGGCGGTGATTTTAATAAGCTGTTGGATACCTATGTGGAATTTTTGCACAACCTGCCGTTCTATGGTCTCGCGGTGATGTGCGTGGACGACCCTGTGGTACGTGAGTTACTGCCAAGAATAGGCCGCCATATGATTACCTATGGCTTTAGCCAGGATGCTGATGTGCGCGGTAGCGATTATCGCCAGCAGGGCGGGCAAACCGAATTTACTGTACATCGTGCCGGCCGTCAGCCGTTGCAGATTCGGCTGAATCTACCAGGCCAGCACAACGCCTTGAATGCGTTGGCAGCCATTGCCGTGGCCACCGATGAAGGGGTTGCCGACAGTGCGATTGTGAGCGCGTTAAACAAGTTTGGCGGCATTGGCCGCCGCTTCCAGCATTTGGGCCAGTTCGAGGTGGCAGAAAGCGCAGGCGATGTGTTGCTGGTGGATGATTACGGCCACCACCCATCTGAAGTTGCCGTCACCATTGCGGCGGCCCGCGCCGGTTGGCCTGAGCGGCGCATTGTGATGGCGTTTCAGCCCCATCGCTATTCTCGTACTCGGGATTTGTTTGATGATTTTGTACAGGTGTTAGGGCAAGTGGATGTGTTGCTATTACTGGACGTTTATAGCGCTGGCGAGGCTGCCATCAACGGCGCCGATAGCAAAGCCTTAGCACGAGCCTTACGGACGCGTGGGCAGATGGAACCTATTTATGTTGGCGATCGAACTCAACTCTATCAAGTGTTGGCCGATATTTTGCAGCCGGGCGATTTAATGCTAGCTCAAGGTGCCGGTAATATCGGCGCTATTGCTCGTGATTTGGCTGCGACGCAACTACAGCCGGCCGCGTTACGTCAGCGGGCAGCTACTGAGCAGCAGTCACAGGATAAAGGAGCCTAAAACGGTGAAACAGTTTGGTAAAGTTGCGGTATTAATGGGTGGACATTCAGCCGAGCGCGAGGTGTCGTTGCGTTCTGGAGCCGCCGTGTTAGCCGCGTTGCAGAGTCAAGGAGTGGATGCGCACGGTTTCGATCCGGCTGAGCAGCCGCTCACCGAACTGGTCAGCCAAGGCTTTCAGCGCGCTTTTATCGCGCTGCATGGGCGTGGCGGTGAAGATGGTGCGGTGCAAGGTGCACTGCAGTATCTAAATATCCCCTACACTGGCAGCGGGGTGTTGGGCTGCGCCCTAGCCATGGATAAAGTACGCACCAAGCGCGTCTGGCAAGGTGCGGGACTACCAGTAGCAGCAAGCGCCGTGGTACGTCGTGAGCAGGCTGTCGACGTCGCCGGGTTATTGGAAGAGTTGGGCGGCAAAGTGATGGTGAAACCAGCCCAAGAAGGGTCAAGCATTGGCATGGGTTCTGCTAGTTCAGTGGCAGAGCTCACGAACGCCTTAGCCCAAGCTCATCAGTACGATGACGAAGCCTTGGTAGAAGCTTGGTTGGCTGGGCCAGAGTACACCGTAGCTATTTTGGGTGATACGGCGTTGCCGGCGATTCGGCTCCAGACCACCCACGAATTTTATGATTATGCGGCTAAGTACCAAGCTACGGATACCCAGTACCATTGTCCCGCGGGGTTATGCGAATTAGAAGAGCGTGCTCTCGGCCAATTGGCTTACAGTGCGTTTCAGGCCGTTGGCGGGCGCGGTTGGGGCCGTATTGATGTGATGTGCGACGCACAAGGTCACTACAAGCTACTTGAGGCCAACATGGTGCCCGGCATGACCACCAAGAGTTTGGTGCCGATGGCAGCGAAAGCAACGGGCCTGAGTTTTGAGCAACTGGTGCTGAGCATTTTGCAACACAGCGAGGTGTAAGGTGGCGGCAATCCGCTGGCAGTTTTGGCTAGGCTTGAGCTTTTTTACCAGCGTAGTCATGGCCACCCTAGCTGGCGCTATTTGGTTGTACTATCTGGCCATGGATGCCAACCAAGTACCTATTAACAAGCTGGTGGTGCAGGGTGAGTTGGTGTATTTGGAGCGTAGCGATGTGCGCGCCCTATTAACGGGCGAACCGCTGGGGAGTTTTTTCTCCGCCGATGTGAACGAGATTCGGCAGCGCTTAGAGCAGATGCCGTGGGTAGAACAGGCGTCGGTGCGCAAAGAATGGCCGGATGTGTTGCAAGTGTTTATTGTCGAGCGGCAACCCTTGGGGTATTGGAATGCAAAGCAGCGCCCGAATGCCTTAGTGAGTACCAAAGGCAGGGTATTTGAGGCTGATGTAAGCCGCATTGAAGTGCTGTTGCCTTACTTTGAGGGGCCCGAGAACGCTGTTTTAGAGACTCTTGAATATTATCAGCAAGTGCATGAATTATTGAAGATTAATGGTCACCAAGTAACAGCCTTACGGCTCAGTGAAAGGTTTTCGGTAGAAGTAGATTTGCTGGCGGGTATTACCCTCCGGCTGGGGCGTGAAGCCATCGTTGAACGAGTGCAGCGGTTTATTGATTTATTTCCGCAGATTGTGCGCCAACGGGCAACCCCAATAGCATATGTAGATTTGCGCTACGACACAGGTGTGGCCGTAGGCTGGAAACAACCAACAGAGAAACAAGAAAGAGAGTGACATAACATGTCGAAAGCAGCAGAGCGGAACATGGTTGTAGGGTTAGATATCGGCACCAGCAAAGTGGTGACGCTGATTGGCGAAGTGATGCCAGACGGCGAAATCAGTGTGATTGGCGTTGGTGCAGCCGCTGCCCGAGGCATGGATAAAGGGGGCGTGAACGACCTTAATCTGGTGGTGCAGTCGGTGCAGCGAGCCATCGAAGAAGCTGAGTTGATGGCGGACTGTCGCGTGGCCTCGGTATATCTGAATATTTCGGGGCGCCATATCGCCTGTCAGAATGAATCGGGCATGGTGCCGATTAACGAAGCCGAAGTAACCCAAGACGACGTCGATGCGGTGATTCATGCGGCTAAATCTGTGCCTATAGCGCAAGAGCGCCGCATTCTGCACGTGTTACCGCAAGAATTTATCATCGATTCACAAGAGAGCATCAAAAGCCCTATTGGCATGTCAGGGGTACGTATGGAAGCACGGGTGCATATCATTACCTGTGCCAACGACATGGCCAAGAACATCGTGAAGGCAGTTGAACGCTGTAGTTTAAGCGTCGATTGCTTGGTGTTTTCAGCGCTAGCCTCAAGTACCTCAGTGCTTACCGAAGACGAAAAAGATCTAGGCGTAGCGCTAGTGGATATGGGCGCGGGCACCATAGATATCTGTATCTATACCGGTGGCGTCTTGCGTCACACGGCGGTCATCCCTGCTGCAGGTAATCAAGTGACCAGCGATATTGCCAAGATCTTCCGCACCCCGCTGAATCACGCCGAAGAAATCAAAACCAAATACGCGTGTGCGCTGCGCCAGATGGTGAACAAAGACGAGCACATTGAAGTACCGTCAGTGGGTGGGCGTCCAGCGCGTAGCATGGAGCGGCATATCTTGGCCGAGGTGGTGGAGCCACGCTATCAAGAACTGTTTGAGTTGATTCGTGACGAAATCACCAAAAGCGGGCTAGATGAACAGATTGCCGCTGGCATTGTCTTAACTGGAGGCTGCGGCCGCATGGAAGGCGCCATCGAATTTGCCGAAGAAATTTTCCAAATGCCGGTACGCTTAGGCGAGCCGTTAGGGATGCAAGGATTAAGTGATTACGTGCAAGATCCTACCTATGCAACAGCGGTAGGATTATTGCGCTATGGTGCTGCCGATATGCAGCGTCAACAACAAGAAAAGAGTAGCACCAATGTCATTGGCATTGGTAAGCGCCTAGTAAGTTGGTTAAAAGGCGAGTTTTAATCAAAACAATGTTTTCAATGAAGTTTATGGGGTAGTACAATAAGCAGGTAACAGGAGAACAAACATGTCAGATGTATTCGAAGTAGTCGACAACTTTGATACTGACGCAGTGATTAAAGTCATTGGCGTTGGTGGTGGCGGTGGTAACGCCGTTAAACACATGATTCAAAACTCGATTGAGGGTGTTGAGTTTTTAATTGCCAATACAGATGCGCAAGCATTACGCAATAATAATACCTACGGTACCATTCAGTTAGGTGCTGAAATTACCAAAGGTCTAGGTGCCGGGGCCAACCCAGAAATTGGCCGTCAGGCAGCCGAAGAAGCGCGTGAAGAAATTCGCGCTAAGCTCGAAGGCGCCGACATGGTATTTATTGCCGCAGGTATGGGCGGTGGTACCGGTACGGGTGCAGCGCCAGTAGTCGCAGAAGTTGCGAAAGAGCTGGGCATTTTGACCGTTGCCGTGGTGACCAAGCCGTTTCCGTTTGAGGGTAATCGACGGATGGCTGCAGCGAACGAAGGGATTGCACAATTAGCCCGTCATGTTGACTCGCTCATCACCATTCCTAACGAAAAGCTGTTGAAAGTATTAGGTAAATCAACGTCGTTGCTGGCCGCTTTTGCAGAAGCCAATAACGTCTTGTTAGGTGCGGTACAAGGCATCTCTGATTTGATTACCCGCGACGGTTTGATCAATGTGGACTTTGCTGACGTACGTACAGTGATGCGCGAAATGGGTACCGCTATGATGGGTACCGGTATCGCAAGTGGTGAAGACCGTGCGTCTGAAGCCGCAGAAATGGCCATTAACAGTCCGTTATTGGAAGACATCGACCTGTCAGGTGCACGTGGCGTGTTGTTGAACATCACCGCCGGCATGGATCTGAGCATGGAAGAGTTTGAAACTGTGGGTAATATCGTGAAGGGCTTTGTCTCTGAAAACGCCACAGTGATTGTCGGAACTGTAATCGACATGGATATGTCTGATGAGTTGCGGGTGACTGTAGTTGCAACGGGGATTGGCGGTGAGCGTAAGCCAGATATCTCGATTGTAACTAAGCCGAAAACCGAAGAGCGTCCTACTTACGGTTCTCGAACCACGCCTAACCGCACTGCGGGTTATGGCGGTGCGACAGCACCAAAGTTTGACCAAGAACTCGACGAAGAAGAGCAAGAGCTGGTAGAGCCGCAAGCAACTAAGCCTGCAGCTAAGCCACAAGGCTCGCAACGTAACGATATGGATTATTTAGATATTCCAGCGTTTTTACGTCGTCAGGTCGACTAATAATCACACAATATTGTGATGTTAGCGGTGTTTTGATAAACTATTGCGCCTTTTGCTGGTCCAATGACTAGATGAGAAGAGAGAATAGATGATTAAACAACGTACCATAAAGCAACCTATTGCAACCACAGGTGTGGGTTTGCATAAGGGTAACAAGGTTCATTTATCGCTGCGTCCAGCGCCAGTTAATACTGGCTTGGTGTTTCGGCGGGTAGATTTGAACCCAGCTGTTGATATTCCTGCTAACGCTGAGTTAGTGCGGGATACGCGTATGTGTACCTGTTTAATCAATGATGACAACGTGCGTGTATCAACGGTTGAGCATTTGCTCGCTGCGATCGCTGCGATGGGCATCGATAACTTGATCATCGAAGTCGATAGCCATGAAATTCCGATCATGGATGGTAGCTCACACCCATTTATTTACCTGCTACAGAGCGCAGGAATTGAAGAGCAGGGCGCAGCCAAAAAGTTTATCAAGATCAAGCAGCCGGTTCGGGTTGAAGAAGATGACAAGTGGGCGGAACTACTACCCCATGATGGCTTCCGCATTGATTTTGCCATCGACTTTGACCATCCGGCTATTGCTGACACCAAGCAAATGGTGAGCATTGACTTCAATAGCAACAATTTCATCAAAGAAATTAGCCGAGCTCGCACCTTCGGCTTTATGAAAGATATTGAGTTTTTGCGTGCTAACAACTTAGCCCTCGGCGGCAGCTTTGATAACGCCGTGGTGTTAGATGAGTTCCGTATTTTAAACAGCGATGGCTTGCGTTACGACGACGAGTTCGTGAAGCACAAGGTGCTTGATGCCGTGGGCGATTTATACATGGGCGGGTATGCTATTTTGGGCAACTTGCGTGCGTTCAAATCGGGCCATGCGCTCAATAATCAGCTGTTACGGGCGGTGCTACAAAATCAAGAAGCGTGGGAATTTGTCACCTTCGATGATGACGTTGCTGAAGCACCTATTGCGTTTGCCAATCCGATTTTGGCCTAAGCAAGCAATCAGCACGAGCAGTAAGCGCAATAAATAACGAAAGGCTCTGACAGTACCACTGCAGGGCCTTTTTTGTTGGGGGAACTCAGATGAGCCAATTCAGGCCAGCTAACTCTCGTTGGCCGCGTCAGCCTCGTACTTATCCGCTAAGGCCAATAACTGCGAACGCAGGGGCTCTGGACAAAGCTGTGCTTGTTGGCGTAATTGGCTGGCTGCCGAGCTTTTGCTGGGCGCAGAGCCGCTGCCAGCGGGTGCTGTTGTCGGTTGCTGTGGCACTGGCGCTGCAGGCGTTGGGTTGTGGTTATCAGCCTGTCTCATCGCCGGCGTTTGGCTCACGGGACGCACCTGCACTTCTAGCTGGTTAACTGCAGTCGTAGAATTAGCGGCAAAATGCGTTATAATGCGCCCTTGTTGAAGTTTTAGCCGGCTGGCAATAGTGCCTGAGGCAGCTTCAATAACCAAGGTGTTGGCTCGCACTGATAGCACCTTACAATAAGCACTAAGAGGCGCCAGCTGTAACGATATCAAACAATCGTTTAAAAGCTGTTGCCAGAGTTGGTATTGCTCGGTAAAGTCAGTAAAACGCCGTAGCTGCTTACCATCTATGAGCTGTTGTAAATTGCGTGGGCGGGTACGGGCCATAAAATCATTCATTAGCAACGAGAGATTGCATGAGTTTAACAGTCTTCTATCGAGGCTCCAAAGTTAAATTCGGTATCAAACTTAGTCGGCGGCGCATGCTGTCGTTAGCTGGGTTGGCCGCATTAGGCGTGCTGGCGGTAACTAAGCCGTGGCAAGCAGGAAGTCTCGATCTCGATCAAGCACGGCAGAATATCAGCAAAGAGCAATTGGCTTTAGCTGCGCAAGAGCAAGCTGTGCAAGCGCTAAAAGCTGATACCGAGAAAAAATTAACAGCCATGACCATCTATTTGGGTGAGATGCAATCGCAGCTGCGTCGGCTTGACGCTTTAGGCCAGCGGTTAGCATCGGTTGCTGAATTGGATAATGGCGAATTTGACTTCAATGAGCCGCCCCTGTTGATTATGGGTGGCCCTGAAGTAGCTATTACCGAAGCACCAGCCGTAGACGCGCGCGATGTGATTGAACGCATCGAAGCCATGATGGGTGAGCTTTCCAACAAACAAAAACAATTGGCGCTACTTGAGTCTGTGATGATGAGTCACCATATCTCAGCAGAGAGCTATATTGCTGGGCGCCCTATCGAGAAAGGTTGGCTGTCGTCGCAGTACGGGGTTCGTAAAGATCCTTTTAACGGTAATCCAGCCATGCATAAAGGCCTCGACTTCGCCAGTTTAGAAGAAGGCGCAGGCGTTTTTGCCACCGGTGCTGGGGTAGTAACCTGGGCAGGGAACCGCTCTGGCTATGGTAAGTTAATTGAAATTGATCATGGGGGTGGCCTCAAAACGCGTTACGGCCACAGTAAAGAATTGCTGGTTAAAGAAGGTGACGTGGTCACCCGCGGCCAGCGCATAGCCTTAATTGGCAGCACCGGGCGCTCTACGGGGCCCCATGTTCATTACGAAGTGCTGCGCAATAATAAGCAAATCGACCCCTATAAATACGTATACCGCTCGGCCGAATAGGCCCAGCGGTTTTCACCACAGGAACACGCATTCTCATGTTAGGTAGTTTATTCCGTAAGGTTTTTGGTAGCCGCAACGATCGTATTCTGAAAGGTTTACAAAAGAACGTTCAAAAAATTAACGCCATAGAGCCAGAATTCGAAGCCCTCAGCGATGAAGAACTCAAACAAAAAACGGCTGAATTCAAACAACGCATTGCTGCTGGCGAAACGCTGGATAATTTGCTCGTAGAAGCTTTTGCCACGGTCCGTGAAGCATCCAAGCGAGTGTTTAAGATGCGCCACTTTGATGTGCAGCTAATAGGCGGCATGATCTTAAACAACAACCGTATTGCAGAAATGCGTACCGGTGAAGGTAAAACCTTAACGGCGACTTTATCCGCTTACTTGAATGCCTTGGCAGGTAAAGGTGTTCACATAGTTACGGTCAACGATTACTTGGCTCGTCGTGATGCGGAAACCAACCGCCCGCTGTTTGAATTTTTGGGCATGACGGTAGCCTTTAACATCCCCGGTATGCAGCAGCACGACAAGCGCCTCGCTTACGCCGCTGACATCACCTACGGTACCAACAACGAGTTTGGCTTTGATTACCTGCGTGACAACATGGCGTTTCGTCCAGAAGACCGCGTACAACGCGAGCTCAACTACGCCATCGTCGACGAAGTTGACTCGATTTTGATCGATGAAGCCCGTACCCCATTGATCATCTCGGGTGCCGCTGAAGACAGTTCAGACATGTACACGCGCATGAACGAGCTGGTACCTATGTTGGTACGTCAAGAGAAAGAAGATACCGAAGAAGAGCGTGGTGAAGGCGATTTCACCATCGATGAAAAATCTAAGCAGTTGCACTTAACTGAACATGGCCAAGAACACGTTGAGCAGATCTTGAAAGAACGCGGCATGCTGGCTGAGGACGACTCGCTCTACAACGCTGCCAATATCACCTTGCTCCATCACGTGAACGCCGCATTGCGCGCCAATCACTTGTTCCAAAAAGATGTCGATTACATCGTCAAAGACGACCAAATCGTGATTGTTGATGAGCATACCGGTCGTACGATGGAAGGCCGGCGCTGGTCTGAAGGCTTACACCAAGCAATTGAAGCGAAAGAAGGGGTGCGTATTCAGAACGAGAACCAAACCTTGGCCTCGATCACCTTCCAGAACTACTTCCGTCTCTACAACAAGTTAGCGGGTATGACAGGTACCGCCGATACCGAAGCCTTTGAGTTTCAAAGTATCTATGGCCTAGAAACTGTGGTGATCCCAACCAACCGGCCGATGGTTCGTGACGATCGTGCAGACTTGATTTTTATTACCGCTGAAGAAAAATACGAAGCTATTGTGAACGACATTGAAGAGTGCCGCAAAGCCCAGCGTCCTGTGCTGGTGGGTACTATTTCGATTGAAACTTCCGAACTACTATCACGGCTACTGAAGAAAAAGAAAATCCCACACAACGTGCTGAACGCCAAATTCCACGAACGTGAGGCTGATATCGTAGCCCAAGCCGGTTTACCAGGTGCAGTCACCATAGCTACCAACATGGCTGGGCGTGGTACCGACATCGTCTTAGGTGGTAATTTACAAGCTGAAATTGAAGCCTTGAAAGAGCCAACCCCAGAGCAAATCGAGCAAGTGAAAGCGGCTTGGCAGCAACGCCACGATGCCGTGTTAGCTGCAGGTGGTTTGCATATTATTGGTACCGAGCGTCATGAATCACGTCGTATCGATAATCAGCTGCGTGGTCGTGCAGGGCGTCAAGGTGATGCCGGTTCATCGCGCTTCTATTTATCGCTAGAAGATAGCTTGATGCGGATTTTTGCCTCAGACCGTATGGCTGGCATGATGAAGCGTTTGGGCATGAAACGCGGAGAAGCCATAGAGCATCCGTGGGTTAGCCGAGCCATTGAAAACGCACAACGTAAAGTTGAAGGCCGTAACTTTGATATGCGTAAACAGCTATTAGAGTACGATGACGTAGCTAACGACCAACGTAAAGTGGTGTACGAGCAGCGCAACGAACTACTTGATGAAGGTGATATTTCTGACACCATAAAAGTGATTCGTGCCGATGTGATGGACAGCGTTATCAGTGAATATATTGCACCGCAGTCACTGCATGAAATGTGGGATATTGCCGGTTTAGAAGAGCGTTTACGTGCAGATTTCGCCCTGCCGTTGCCAATTCAGCAGTGGTTAGACGAAGATGAGCGTTTACACGAAGAGAAGCTGCGCGAGCGCATCCTAACGGAACTCGAGCAAGCGTATGAGCAAAAAGAGCAGATGGTTGGCCCTGAAGTACTGCGCCAGTTTGAAAAAACCATCATGCTGCAGAGCCTAGATACCCATTGGAAAGAACACTTGGCCTCGATGGACCATTTGCGCCAAGGCATTCATTTGCGCAGTTATGCGCAGAAGAATCCGAAGCAAGAATACAAGCGTGAAGCCTTTGAGTTGTTCTCAGACATGCTGGAATCGTTAAAGCTTGAAGTCATTACTATTTTGAGCAAAGTACGGGTACGAGCCGAAGAAGACGTCGAGGCGGTAGAGGCGAAACGTGCTGCTGCGGCTGCTGCTCAGCGCCAAGAGTATCAACACGAAAGTGCCAGTACCAGTGGCGCCGACCAGCCTAGCGCACCAGCCGGCCCAGCTCCGGTTGGTCGTAACGATCCATGCCCATGTGGCTCTGGTAAGAAATTTAAACAGTGCCATGGCAAGCTCTAATCGCGTTCATGTGGCCGTTGGCGTTATTGAAGATGACAACGGCCATATCTTTATCAGCTGTCGCCACCCACATTTACATCAAGGAGGTAAATGGGAGTTTCCTGGAGGCAAGGTAGAGGCAAACGAGAGCGTCTATGAGGCGCTTTGTCGTGAGTTGCAAGAAGAGTGTAATCTAACTGTGCAGCAAGCCTGTCCACTAACGGTGATCACCCACGATTACAGTGACAAGCAAGTACTACTGGATGTGTGGATGGTGACTGCATTTAGTGGTTCGGTAAGCCAGCAAGAAGGGCAGCAATGGCGCTGGGTGCCGGTCTACGAATTGGATGCTTATCCGTTTCCGCCGGCCAATCAGCCGATTATTGAGATCTTGCAACGGCGCTAAGCTCGCCGATCAGCACGGCCGGCTTTCATGCAGGCACTTAAGCGAGAACTTAAGGGCACAAGGCCAAATCAAACGCCACATCATGGTCGACCGAGGCTCTGCCATTAACCGGCTCATAGCGCATAAATCTGATACTAAACCGCTGTTTATGGCCAGAAATGACCGGATAGGCAGCAACCTCAGGGGCAACTTTGATGCGTAGTAAGCTCAAGGGTTCGGTGCTCTCTTGCAGGAGCCCATTACTGGCAACTACCGTATTAAACCGCGCTTGCCCGCGCAACAGTTCTAGCTCTAGCGCCAAACCGCGCATTAACACTTCTAACTCAGCCCACCACGCAGCAGTATCTTGATCGCGGGTGGCTTGGGGTAAATGCAGCCAGTAGTGCAGTTGTGGCACATCAAAGTTACAGGTGCCACCCGGCATCGCAAAGCGCTGGCGGATAACACTTAGCAAGCGGTCTTGTTTAAGCGCACTGCCGACCCGGTTGAGCGGCTGAATCGCACTTAAAGCACCATGCACGCGCTGCATGGTTTGCTGCAATTGGTCATGATTCACTTCGGGATGCTGCGACCAGACCTGTAATTGGGCGCGGCGTTTATCTAAATCCTTTTGCACATCGGTGCGCACATCGCTGCGCTCGCAAATATCCAAAATAGCAAATAGCGCACTGAAGTAACGGGTATAGTTCTGTTGCGTTACTGGCGTGTGCGGTTGTAATGCGGCCAAGATATGTTCAAGGCGCAAATAAGTTCTCACCCGCTCTAGTAACGGGTATTCATAAGCGATCATGGGCTGGTTATCGTTATTATGCATGGCTTCTATCATAGCGGCTTATGAGTAAGTTTCAATTGTTGTCTGCCTTAGCAAGTGCTAAGCGCAGGTAAAGCTCATGTAAGCGCTCTACTTGTTTGGTTAAAGCGGCCGGTTCACCATTGTTATCAATTACGTTATCGGCGGCTGCGAGTCGTTCCGTACGGCTGGCCTGCGCGGCCATGATGGCGTCCACTTGGCTAGCATCTACTTGGTCACGAATTAAGGTGCGTTGGCGCTGATGATGCTCATCAACATCTACAACCAGCACCCGATCACATAATTGGGTTAAGCGATTTTCGACCAACAGGGGGGCTGACAGCATCACATAGGGTGACGAGGCCTGTGCTAATTGCTGAAGGATCTGTTGCCGAATCAGTGGATGGGTCAGTTCATTCAGCCACTGCTTGGCCTCTGGGTGGGCAAAAATGTGCTGCCGCAACCATGCGCGATCCAGCTCTCCGTCAGCCAATAGCGCTTGTGAGCCAAACTTTGCGGCAACTGCGGCGAGGGCCTGTTGCCCCGTTGCTGAGGTTGGATCAAAGATACTGCGGGCAATCACATCGGCATCCACAATCTCAATACCCTGTGCGGCAAACAGATCGGTCACCGTGGTTTTACCGCTGCCAATCCCGCCGGTTACTCCTACCACTAACATCTAATAACCCCCGCCCATTAACCATTGCCAATAGCCATGCAGGATTTGTTCACCCCAAAGCATGGCGATCACGCCACCACAAATGAGAAAGGGCCCGAACGGAATCGGCTGGCCTTGGCGCTGCTTATTGATTTGCTGATAGATGATGCCAAGCACGGCACCGCTGGCAGCAGCGGCGATAACAATCACCGGCAACATTTGATAGCCAGCCCAAGCGCCAAACGCCGCCAGGAGCTTGAAATCACCATAGCCCATACCTTCCTTACCGGTTAGCAACTTAAACGCCCAATACACACTCCACAGGCTTAAATAACCCGCGGCAGCACCTATCACGGCATCTGCTAGCGGAATATGGCCATGGTACAAAGTGAATAACAGGCCGCTCCACAGCATCAGGTAGGTCATTTGATCGGGTAGAATCATTTCGTCCGCATCAATAAAGAACATGCAAATCAGCAAACAGGCTAACCCCATGTAGACCAAGCTAGGAATTGTGATACCGCCGTACCAAGCCAACAGAGCAAACACCACGCCGGTTAGTAATTCGATTAGCGGGTAGCGAGCAGAAATGCCGGTACGGCACTTGCGGCACTTGGCTTTCAGCAACAACCAACTGACCACCGGGATATTGTCATACCAAGCTATCTTGTGATTGCATTTAGGGCAGCGTGAGGGCGGGTAGGCGAGGTTGAAAGGCTCGGCTTTGGTTGGCGTGGCAGCAGCCTCCGCTGAGCTAGCCTGCAAGGCTGCGCATTCTTGTCGCCATTGGCGCTGCAGCATCAGTGGAAAGCGGCCAATCACCACATTCAAAAAACTACCAATCACTAAACCAAACACCAGGGCTGTGAGGGTTAACCAGACTGACTCTGCAGGAAACTCTGCCATTTATCCAACCACCTTACCTAAACTAAAGATCGGCAGATACATGGCCACAATCAAGCCACCCACCAAACCACCAATAACCACCATGATCATCGGCTCTAATAAGGCCGTAAGATTATCTACCAGGTCGTCGACTTCGCGCTCATAAATTGAGGCAACTTTGCTTAACATATCGTCTAACTTACCCGCTTCTTCGCCGATAAACACCATTTGCACCGCTAACGTAGGAAACACATCTTGAGCTTGCATGGCCGTGTTCATCTGCATGCCTGAGGTCACCTCATCGCGGATCCGCAAAATAGCATCGCGGTAGAGGGCATTACCTGAGGCTCCAGCGGCAGAGTCGAGGGCACTGATCAAGGGCACCCCAGCGGCAAAGGTGGTCGACAGAGTTTGAGCAAATCGAGCCACCGCAGCTTTATTTAGAATGTCTTTGATGACGGGGATTTTGAGTGACAGCAAATCTACTCGGTCGCGTAGCGCCAAACTGTTGTTGTAGGCGCGCTTAAACAGCCAAGCACCGACAAAAATAGCGGCTGCCACATACAAAAAATAGGCTTGTACAATTTCGCTTAAAGTGAC
The DNA here is from genome assembly GCF_050750165.1 of Pseudidiomarina sp. WS423. Lineage (NCBI taxonomy): Bacteria > Pseudomonadati > Pseudomonadota > Gammaproteobacteria > Alteromonadales > Idiomarinaceae > Pseudidiomarina > Pseudidiomarina sp. WS423. Next base: position 78,262 of record NZ_JBOJLN010000003.1, read on the forward strand.
TACAAACTGGGTCATGGCGGGCAGCTCTGCCCCAAAGTCTTTAAATACGGCTTCAAATTGTGGCACTACATAGACCAGCAAGATCACGGTAACCACCAAGGCCACTACAATCACCGAGGCGGGATACACCAAGGCTTTCTTGATTTTAGCCTTGAGTGCTTCGGATTTTTCGCGGTAAGTTGCGATGCGGTCAAAAATATTCTCGAGGTTACCTGACTGTTCGCCTGACTCAACCAGATCACAATAAAGATCATCAAACACCCGTGGATGCTGGCGCAGCGAACTCGCAAACGGTGCCCCAGCCGCGGTTTGGTTGGCGAGATCTTGCATCAACTCACGAATTTTGGGGTTCTCTGAGCCTTTTGCCACCATCTCTAAGGATTGCAATAGGGGAACTTGCGCACCTAACATGGTTGCGATTTGTCGAGTAAAAATCGCCACGTCGGCGCCGGTAATGTTTTTACCGCCAAATAGCGGCTTACGCTTTTTCTTGATGGTTCTGGGGGTGACCCCTTGGCTACGCAAGTTGGCCCGCACCATACGGTCATTATCAGCACGCATCACGCCTTTAATGCGCTTGCCGCGACGGTTAATCCCGGTCCATTCAAACTCGGTGATATCTTTCATGGCTTTTGTTGTGCTTGCCATCCCCGTACCTTTTGCTGTTAACGTTAGTATGGTGCTGCCGACGCCAGCGCCTAGAAGTTAGTGACGCGATTTGCTTCGGCTAAACTAATAATGCCTTTAGCTACTTTGAGTAAGCCCGACTCGCGCAGCGAATGAATGCCATCATCACGCGCGGTTTTGGCGATATCTAAAGACGAACCGCCTTCCATGATCAAATCTTGAATAGCCGGAGTAATGGGCATCACTTCATACACCCCGGTCCGACCTTTGTAACCGCCGGTGCAATGCTCGCAGCCCACGGCTTTATAGATGGTCAAATCAGCTAACTGCTCAGCTTTAAAGCCCTGTCGTAATAATTCATCTTGGGGTAAGTGCTCTTCCGCTTTGCAGGAGTTACACAGGCGTCGTGCTAGCCGCTGCGCAATAATCAGGGTGACCGAGCCGGCAATGTTGTAAGAGGGCACGCCCATGTTCATCAAACGGGTCAGGGTTTCTGCCGCTGAGTTGGTATGTAACGTGGACAAAACTAAGTGCCCAGTTTGTGCTGCTTTAATCGCTATTTCCGCGGTTTCTAAGTCACGGATCTCACCCACCATCACCACGTCTGGGTCTTGGCGTAAGAAGGATCGCAACGCATCGGCAAAGTTTAAGCCCGCTTTGGCGTTAATATGAACCTGATTAATACCGTTTAAGTTGATTTCGACGGGGTCTTCGGCGGTAGAAATATTGCGTTCGGGCGTATTGAGAATATTTAAGCCGGTGTACAAACTTACGGTTTTACCTGAGCCGGTGGGGCCGGTTACCAAAATCATCCCTTGCGGTTTACTGAGCGCTTCTTCGTACAAGGCTTTTTGGTCTGGTTCGTAGCCCAGAGATTCAATCCCAATCATGGCGGCGGCGGCATCAAGTATCCGCAGTACAATTTTTTCGCCATACAGGGTAGGCAAGCTACTTACCCGAAAATCAATGGACTTATGTTTGGATAAGCGCAGCTTAATCCGACCATCTTGGGGCAAGCGCCGCTCAGCGATATTGAGCTGGGCCATGACTTTTAAGCGTGCCGCGATACGCCCCGCTAAAGCCACCGGAGGGCGCGCAATCTCATGCAGCACGCCATCGATTCGAAAGCGCACCCGATACTCGGTTTCATAAGGCTCAAAGTGCAAATCCGAGGCACCACGCTTAATCGCATCTAGCAACATCTTATTGATGTAGATGACAATCGGAGCATCGTTTTTGACATCAGCAGAGACAGCGCCCGAATCATCCTGGCGCTCATCAGCGGCATCAATGTCGCGCAGCTCTTGCTCATCTTGCTCGGTGACGCCAAGGGCCGAATGCTCGTTCTCAAGCAACTTATCAATTAAACGCTGGAGCTTGTTCTCCTCAACCAATACCGCCTCGGTTTGCAACCGCGTACGAAACTGAAACTCATCTAACGTCTCAATTCGAGTAGGGTCCGACACGGCGATATAGAGCACATTGCCACGCTGATACAAAGGCACCGCATGGTTTTTGCGAATCAAACGTTCATTGATAAATTTCTGGGGAATAAAGTCAGGATCAAAGGCATCAAGGTCTAGCCATGGAGCATTGCTTTCTAGATAGCAAAAATTGGCCAGAGCACTTGCAGACAGGAGTTTCTGCTCTATCAAGCACGCCGTAAACGACAGCTTGTTCTCCCACGCATACTCACTGCAACGCGTTAGCTTATCTTCTGGTATCAGCTTGTCACGCAGCAACAGAGCCGCTAAGGAGTGGTGCAGCATGAGTCTTCCTAACGGAGCGGAAATTGAACTTCAAGAATCAGCCTGCGGCACATACACCGCAGGCTGTCACAACTTTTTAGCTAGGTTTTATTCACCTTCTGGAGGTGTAGTAGGCGCTGCAGTTAGTGCAGCAGTACAACCATCAACCCGTGAATCAGCACCATCTGTGCCATAGTCAGAGCAGGTAATAGCCCAAGACATTAAACCTTGACTTGCGCTGTTATTTGGAGTCAAACGAATTTTGATTAAGTCACCATCCTCAGCATCGTTTGCGTCCAGCAGAGCTTGTACATAATAAGGACCGTCACCAGAAGCGCCAGCATTATTAACTACCTGAACGCCCCTTAAGCCAGCGATTGGAGCCGCAGTAGCTTGGTCGGCAACATCGGTGATATTGTCTGGAATACCGTTGGTGCCCTCGCTACAAGGAGAAAGGCTACCATTTCTTTGGTAACAAGATGCCACAGCTGTTTTCCATGAAGCCAATGCAGCTAGCCCCGTGCTCGCCTTAGCCCGCTGCGTGTAGTCGCTATACATAGGAATAGCAACGGCAGCCAAAATACCGATAATCGCTACTACGATCATCAATTCGATTAATGTAAAACCACGTTGTAATTGCGCTTTCATGAAAATCTCCCGAAAGTTTTCTGTACTTATTAGAATGTAATTATTGTTGTAGTCAGGTGGCACTCGATAGCACAGTAGCACATCAAGTGATCCTTGCGGACCACAACAAAGCTATCTGCATTAGCCGAAAGACCGTGGTTAACTGGCATCGGCTTGAGTGCATCGAACTGCCACTTTATTCACCAGACCCTAGCTTGCAGCCCCGCTATCCCTACTATCTAGTGGTTTGCTACCCACGAGTATAGTTTAAAAAGGACCGGAGGTTTTGCGTCACCACCTTGCAATGGTTTTGCCTTTTAAAGCTTGCCTGGCTCTCATAAAGTGGCACTAGACCACTTCATGATTGCGCATTGCTTTTCAAACATAGCAGATCAATGAATTTCGTCAATAGCTAAAAGCGTTGAAATCTCATCGAAAGATCGATGGCTTGTATATGTTTTGTTAAAGCGCCAGAAGAAATGAAATCAACTCCGGTACTTGCAAGTTCGGTAAGACGTTCGGCGGTAATATTGCCCGATACTTCAAGTTGCGTTGCCCCTGATCGTTGCCTGACTGCGGTGTTGATATCTTGTATTGAAAAGTTATCTAACATGATGATATCGGCACCGGCGTGGAGCGCTGCTTGGTACTCCTCAAGGTTTTCAACTTCCACCTCCACAGGTTTACCCGGGTTGAGCTGGCGTGCTGTGGTGATGGCTTGTTCGATGCCGCCGCAGGCCATGATGTGGTTCTCTTTAATCAAGTAGGCATCGTAGAGGCCTACGCGGTGATTATGACCGCCGCCACAAACCACGGCATATTTTAGCGCTGTTCTGAGGCCCGGAATGGTTTTCCGAGTATCCAATAATTTGGTGTTACTGCCAGCTAAATAACGCACGTAAGCGGCGGTGGTGGTGGCAACGCCCGAGAGGGTTTGCAAGAAATTCAGTGCGGTACGTTCGCCGGTAAGGATCACTTGGGCTGGGCCAGTTAATTCGCACAGCAGGGTATCGGCGGCAACCTGGTCACCATCGCGCACGTGCCATTGGATAGTCACTTGTCCGCCTAACTGAGCAAACACCTCGTTAACCCAGGCCACGCCACAAATCACCGCTGGCTCGCGAGTGATCAGGGTAGCGCGCGCACTTTCGCTAGCTGGAATAAGTTGGGCGGTGATGTCTAAATTGGCATCAAGGCCGTTTAAATCTTCATGTAAGGCGCGTTGCACCATGTCGGCACGGTCGTTAGCCAGTAACTGCGGGTCAACTCGTGTATCCATTGGGTATCTCTCTGTTCCGTGTGGCGATATAGGTTGATCAATCAAGTGCGCCTATTGTAGGACTGCGGCCAGGTTCTAACAAGGCACATATCGGATTAGCTAGAAGCTTTTGCTTAATTAATGCGGCTATTATACTTTGAGCAACCTAATTAGCGAACGCAGGAATTTTGTTGATGATGACAGAAGGTTGGCTGGCGCACAGCAAGCAGCGCCACTCGCCGCATGCTGATGAACGCCCGGATGCCACGGATATCAGCTTGTTGGTGGTGCATGGTATCAGTTTACCGGCTGGGCAATTTGGTGGTCCGTTCATTGATGACCTATTCATGGGTAAGCTTAATCCCCAGGCACATGCCGACTTTGCCCCATTGGCAGGGTTAAGAGTATCGGCTCATTGCTTGATTCGGCGCGATGGCGAGTTACTCCAATACGTTCCTTTTCACCGCCGCGCATGGCATGCTGGGCGTTCGCATTACTGTGGGCGTAAGCGCTGCAATGATTTTAGTATTGGCATTGAACTTGAGGGAACCGACCACACCCCCTACACTGAACAACAATATCAGGTGTTGGCCGAGGTTGCCGCGCAATTAGTGCAGTATTACCCAGCGTTAACAGCACAACGCATTGTTGGGCATCAGCATATTGCTCCGGTGCGTAAAACCGATCCGGGGCCGGCGTTTGATTGGGCTTATTTTCGGCAGTTGTTAGACCAGCACTTAGTGCGCTAACAGGTATGCTTCACTGTTACAGTTAACCGCAACAGTTCATTGCAACAAACAGGTGAGAGGTTAAAAGGAACCCCATGTCGTTACTGGCCATTTTGTTAGCCTATAGTTTAGAACGCACCCTTGAGGTGACCCGCAATCTACATTGGCGGCGGTTGGTGCTGCGCTGGCAGCATGCGCAATTCAACAATACCCAGTTGCAGCAATGGCGCCAAAATAATTTAGGGCAGGTGTTCTGGGCGTTAATTCCAGCGCTGTTGGTGGGATTTTTGCTGGCCATTTTTAATAGCCTTTTGCTTAGTTTTTTAATCAGCAGCTTAGGCCTATTAGTGGCGATTCAAGCGCCGCAAGCGCGAGCCGCCTATAAAGCTTATGTTATCGCTCAAGAGGAAGAGGATGCAGCCGAGCAGGCTTACCAGTTGCGGCGTTTACGCCAGGCCAGTGGGCGTCAACAAGCCGCGCCCGTTGAGCATTTACTATTGTGGATTCATCTTCGCCATTATTTTGCGGTGATGCTGTATTTTGTCCTGTTTGGGGTGATGGGAGCCTTGCTCTACGCGACCTTGCGCGACATGCGGCATGAGCGCAGCGAGGGTTGGCAGACGTTGCAGCAAATTATGGACTGGTTGCCAACGCGAGCGATGGGGTTAGGCATGCTGCTGGTGGGTAATTTCCGCCAAGCCGCGGCGGTTTGGTTAAGCGCCATCGGCAATAAGCCGCAGAATAACTTCATAGCCTTAACCAAAATAGCAGAAGCAGCAGAGCAGTTAACTGCTCAGACCACTGTCGCGCTAGTTAAGCGTAACTTCTTGTTGTACATAGTATTGATAGCACTATTGACGATTGCCGGCTGGCTGTAAGCTTTTTCTATTTGGCTTTTGTCAGCCGAAGGCTTACAATATTGGTCTATTGGTAATACCACTGGCAATATTGCGGGAATGAATTATGGCGTTTCAGCGCATACAACAAACCAAACTGTCAGATGTGATCATGGAAAGAATTGAAGCCATGATCGTCGATGGCACGCTAGAAGCTGGTGCGCGGCTGCCATCGGAACGTGATTTGGCGGCCAAGTTTTCGGTATCGCGGCCAAGTCTACGCGAGGCCATCCAAAAGCTAGAGGCGCGCGGCTTAATTGAGCGCCGTCAAGGCGGTGGCACCTATGTGTGCGATAACATGCAACAACGCGTGGCCGAACCCTTACTTGATCTACTCACCAAGCATCCAGAATCACAATTTGATTTACTTGAGTTCCGTCATGCGCTTGAAGGAATTTGCTCGTACTATGCAGCTATGCGCGGTACCCCTGCGGATTTAGAAGCTATCCAGGAGGCGTTTGCGAATTTGCAGCGCGAGCCAGGCATGCAGTTGGCAACTCAGGCGCAAGCACTAGGTGAATTTAACTTCAGAATCGCTGAAGCATCGCACAATGTGATCTTATTGCACCTAGTACGCAGTATGCAGCCATTGTTGCAGCGAAATATTTTACAAAACTTGCAAGATCTCGCCCACAAACCGGGTGTGGTTCAGCAATTACATGAACATCGGCAGCACATTGTTGCTGCTATTGTGGCTGGCGAACCAGAACAGGCACGTGAACATTGCCATCAGTTGTTGGCCTATATTGAACATGCGTTGCTTACCTCGAATCGTGAACAATCACGCATTCAACGGTCGCTACGCCGAACTCAGCAAGGGTAAGGATAAAGTATGACTGACCATTTGAAAGATGACATCGACCCGCAAGAAACCAGAGAGTGGCTAGACGCTCTTGAGGTCGTGTTAGAGCAAGACGGCGCTGAGCGCGGTCACTTTTTATTGGAGTCATTGATTGAAAAGGCACGTCGCAGCGGTGCCTATTTGCCATTCAATGCCACCACTGCATACTTGAATACGATTCCGGCTAGCCAAGAGCCGACCATGCCTGGCGACCGCACCATTGAACATCGTATTCGTGCGGCGATTCGTTGGAACGCCTTAGCTATGGTTCTGCGTGGCTCGAAGAAAGAGCTGGAACTAGGTGGTCACATTTCAAGTTTCGCCTCATCAGCCATGTTGTACGATGTGGGCTTTAACCACTTCTTCAAAGCACCGACAGATCAAGACGGTGGCGACTATTTGTTTATTCAAGGTCACGCCTCGCCAGGGATTTATGCACGTGCCTTTTTAGAAGGCCGTATCAGCGAAGAGCAACTGAATAACTTCCGTCAAGAAGTAGACGGCAAGGGTATCCCGTCGTACCCACACCCGAACTTAATGCCTGATTTTTGGCAGTTCCCTACCGTGTCCATGGGCTTAGGCCCGATGCAGGCGATTTACCAAGCACGTTACCTAAAATACCTCACGGACCGTGGCATTAAAGACTGCTCAAACCAGCGCGTGTACTGCTTCTTAGGTGATGGCGAGGTGGATGAGCCAGAAAGCTTGGGTGCCATTGGCCTAGCTACTCGTGAAGGCTTAGACAACCTCACCTTTATTGTGAACTGTAACTTGCAGCGCTTAGATGGTCCGGTACGTGGTAACGGCAAGATCATCCAAGAACTCGAGGGTACTTTCCGCGGCGCCGGCTGGGAAGTGATTAAAGTGATTTGGGGTCGTTACTGGGATCCGCTGCTGTATCGCGATACCGAAGGTAAATTAGCGCAAATCATGCAAGATAGCGTGGATGGCGAGTACCAGAACTACAAAGCTAAGGGCGGCGCATACACGCGTGAACACTTCTTTGGTAAAACCGAAGAAACCAAAGCCATGGTCGCTAACCTAACAGATGAAGATATCTGGCGCTTAAACCGGGGTGGTCACGACCCGATGAAAGTTTACGCAGCCTATCATAAGGCCGTAAACACCAAAGGTCGGCCACAGGTGATCTTAGCCAAAACCGTGAAGGGTTATGGTATGGGTGCTGCTGGTGAAGGTAAAAATATTGCCCACCAGGTGAAGAAAATGGACATGGATGCGATCAAGCACTTCCGTGATCGCTTCAACATTCCAATCAAAGATAGCGAGCTTGAAGATATTCCATTCTACAAGTTCCCAGAAGACAGCGCAGAAATGAAGTACATGCGCGAGCGTCGCGAATCACTGGGTGGCTTTATGCCAGTGCGCCGTCCAAACACCGATGTTGAGTTAGAAATTCCATCGTTGAAGGCCTTTGAGGCGGTCACTAAAGGTTCTGGTGAGCGTGAAATTTCAAGCACCATGGCGTTTGTGCGGGTTCTCACGGCGTTACTCAAAGACAAGAAAATTGGTAAACGGATCGTACCTATTATTCCAGACGAAGCCCGTACTTTTGGTATGGAAGGCTTGTTCCGTCAGGTGGGTATTTATTCCAGCCAAGGGCAGAAATACGAGCCGCAAGATGCTGACCAAGTAGCTTATTATCGTGAAGATAAACAAGGCCAAGTATTACAAGAAGGCATCAACGAGCTTGGTGCGATGGCGTCGTGGGTAGCAGCAGCAACCAGCTACTCAACCAATAACGAGCCGATGATTCCGTTCTACATCTATTACTCGATGTTCGGTTTCCAACGGGTGGGTGATTTGGTCTGGGCCGCTGGTGACAGCCAAGCGCGTGGCTTCTTAGTCGGCGGTACCGCCGGTCGAACCACCCTCAACGGCGAAGGTCTACAACACCAAGACGGCAGCAGCCATATCTTGTTTAACACAGTGCCTAACTGTGTCACTTATGATCCTACCTTCGGTTACGAAGTGGCAGTGATTGTTCAAGACGGTTTACGTCGCATGTACGGTGAGCAAGAAAACGTGTTCTATTACCTCACCGTGATGAACGAAAACTACGTGCAGCCAGAAATGCCAGAAGGTGTTGAAGAAGGCATTATCAAAGGGATGTACGAGCTAGAGAGTCATCAAGCCAAAGGCGCCAAAGCTGAAGTGCAATTACTAGGCTCTGGTACCATCTTGCAGCAAGTACGTGAGGCTGGCCGCATCTTAGCCGCTGATTTTGGGGTGAATGCCAAGGTCTACAGCGCAACCTCGTTCAACGAGCTGGCGCGTAACGGTTACGATGTCGAGCGTTACAATATGCTGAACTTGGGCGGCAAGGCCAAACAAGCCTACGTGACTCAGGTGTTAGCGGATGCTAAAGGCCCGACCATCGCCGCAACGGATTACATGAAGCAGTATGCTGATCAGATCCGTGCGTGGGTTCCTACTGCTTATCGCGTGTTAGGCACAGACGGTTACGGCCGCTCAGACAGCCGTGAAAATCTGCGTCGTCACTTTGAAGTGAACGCACAGTACATTGTGGTGGCAGCATTAACCGAGTTAGCCAAAGCGGGTGATATTGAGGTGAAAGTGGTGGAGCAAGCCATCAAGGACTTCAACATCGATACCAACAAAATCAACCCACTGTACGCGTAAGCAACGGGAGCGGAGGCTATTATGGCAGACTTGAAAGAAGTAAAAGCCCCAGACGTGGGCGGTGATGAAGTTGAAGTTATCGAGATCCTGGTGGCTAAAGGCGACCAGGTAGAAGCGGAAGACTCGTTGATTACAGTTGAAAGCGATAAAGCATCGATGGATATTCCAGCGCCTTTTGCTGGGGTTGTGGCTGAACTGAAAGTGAAGGTTGGCGACAAAATCAAAGAAGGCGATTTGTTGGCAATGTTTGAAGCAGCAGCGGAAGCTGGCGCGGATGCTGACAAAGATGCTAGCGCTGATGCAGATCAGCCAGCTGCCAAGGGTGAGGAGCAAGAGGCAGCAAGCGCTAAAGACAGTACTGACAACAGCTCTGACGACAGCTCAGAAGCCAGTCCAGAAGAGCAGCAGGCAGGCAGCGGTGCCACCAAAACCATCGACGTGATGGTGCCTGATATTGGCGAATCTGGTGAAGTAGATGTGATTGAAGTGCTGGTAAGCGCTGGCGATGAAATTGCCGCAGAAGACGGTCTGATCACCCTAGAAACCGACAAAGCCACCATGGATGTTCCTAGCCCACAAGCTGGCGTGGTTGAATCTGTGGAAGTGAAAGTCGGCGACAAGGTGAAAGAAGGCTCGTTGGTGGTGCGTTTGCAAGTACGCGAAGCAAGCGCAAGCTCAGCGGCACCAGCTGCTAGCCAAGCCGAGCAAGCACCGCCAGCAGCGAGTTCAGATGCCGCAGAAGACGACGCCGCCACCGCAGCAGATAGCAGCACTAGCGAACGTAAACCACCGGTGCCTGACCATCCGTTAGACAAAAAAGGTAAAGCCGAAGGCCTAGCCTATGCGTCACCAGCGGTGCGTCGCTTAGCACACGAGTTTGGGGTGAACCTGACTCAAGTGAAAGGTTCTGGGCGTAAGAGCCGTATTCTCAAAGAAGACGTGCAAGAGTATGTGAAATACGAATTGTCACGGCCTAAGGCCACTGCCTCTAGCGGCGTAGCCCAAGGTGCCGGTGGGTTGCAAGTAATTGCACCACCTAAAGTAGACTTCAGTAAGTTTGGCGAAGTAGAGCAGGTGCCACTCACCCGCATCCAGAAAATTTCTGGGCCAAACCTGCACCGTAATTGGGTAACGATTCCACATGTAACCCAGTTTGACGAAGCTGACATTACTGAGTTAGAGGCTTTCCGTAAGCAAGAAAATGAACTGCAGGCGAAGAAGAAAGACGGCGTAAAAATTACCCCGCTGGTGTTTATCATGAAGGCAGTTGCGAAAGCTCTGCGCGAATACCCAGTGTTCAACTCATCGTTAGCAGACGATGGCGAACACTTGATCATGAAAAAATACGTGCACATTGGTATTGCCGTCGATACCCCGAACGGCTTGGTGGTTCCTGTGATTCGTGATGTCGACAAAAAAGGCATTTACGAGCTTTCGGATGAGCTGTTAGAAATCAGTGCTAAAGCACGAGATGGCAAGCTTAAGGCCCAAGACATGCAAGGCGGATGTTTCTCAATTTCTAGCCTAGGTGGCATTGGTGGAACCGCCTTCACGCCGATTGTGAATGCGCCTGATGTCGCTATCTTAGGGGTATCTAAGAGCGACATGAAACCTAAGTGGAACGGCAAAGAGTTCGAGCCACGATTAATGTTGCCATTAAGCTTAAGCTACGACCATCGCGTGATTGACGGCGCCGTGGCCGCACGCTTTAGTGTGTACCTGAGCAATGTCTTGTCGGATATTCGTAAATTAGTCTTATAAATTAAACAATTTGTGGTGGGGCTGTTATAATCAGCCCCACAGACCGAACACAGCCGAATTCAAAGAGGTTCTTATGAGCAAAGAAGTGAAGACCCAAGTCGTCGTTCTAGGTGGCGGCCCAGGTGGTTATTCAGCAGCATTCCGTGCTGCCGATTTAGGTTTAGACACAGTGATTGTTGAACGTTACAACACCTTAGGTGGGGTATGTTTGAACGTGGGCTGTATTCCTTCTAAAGCCTTGTTACACATTGCTAAGCACATTGAAGATGCCAAGCACATGGGAGCCGAAGGCGTTGAGTTTGGTGCTCCGAAAATTGATTTAGACAAAATTCGTGCGCACAAAGAAAAAGTTATCGGTCAATTAACCGGTGGCCTTGGACAAATGTCCAAAATGCGTAAAGTTACCGTGGTCAATGGTGTCGGTGAGTTCGCGAGCGATAAGCAACTGAAAGTAAAAGATGCTGATGGCAAAGAAACCACCATTAACTTTGAGCATGCAATCATTGCTGCGGGTTCACAGTCGATCAAGTTACCGTTTGTGCCACACGAAGATGAGCGCATTTGGGACTCAACTGCAGCCTTAGAATTACGTTTTGTACCAGAGCGTATGTTGGTCTTAGGTGGCGGTATTATCGGTTTAGAAATGGGCTGTGTATACAGTGCCTTAGGTGCCAAAGTTGACGTTGTGGAAATGACTGAGCAGTTAATTCCGCCAGCGGACAAAGACATCATTAAAGCCTTCACTAAATCGATTGCGAAGAAGTTCGATAACATCATGTTGAACACCAAAGCAGCGAAAGTTGAAGCCAAGAAAGATGGTATTCACGTAACGTTCGAAGGCGACAAAGCCCCTGAAAAACCAGTGAAATACGATGCTGTGTTAGTCGCTGTAGGTCGTGCTCCTAACGGTAAGAAAGTTGGCGCAGAACATGCTGGCGTGCAGGTAACTGACCGTGGCTTTATTGAAGTAGACAAGCAGTTACGCACTAACGTAAGTAATATTTTCGCTATCGGCGATATCGTTGGTCAGCCCATGTTAGCGCACAAAGCTGTGCACGAAGGTCATGTTGCAGCAGAAGTGATTGCCGGCAAGAAACATTACTTTGATCCGAAAGTGATTCCTTCTATTGCGTACACGGATCCTGAAGTTGCATGGGCTGGTTTAACTGAAAAAGAAGCGAAAGAGCAAGGCATCGAATACGAAGCAGCAGTATTCCCGTGGGCCGCTTCAGGTCGTGCTATCGCACAAGGTGCTACAGACGGTTTCACCAAGCTGTTGTTTGATAAAAACAACCGTATTATAGGTGGTGCTATCGTTGGTTCTAATGCCGGTGAGTTGTTAGGCGAAATCTGTTTAGCCATCGAGATGGGCTGTGATGCAGAAGATATCGCGCTAACTATTCATGCGCACCCAACCTTGCATGAGTCTGTGGGCTTAGCAGCTGAAGTGTTTGAAGGCTCTATTACTGACCTGCCAAACAAAAAAGCCAAGAAAAAATAAGCAGTAGGCTTTATGCCGCAGCCAAGAATCCGCAGTTGCTCAGCAGCTGCGGATTTTTTTTGCCTTTTGTACGACCGGTTTTTGCGACAAATAAGCCGATGTATGCGGGTAGTTGTCGGGATTTTTGTTGTACCACGCCGCACCTTGGCTTAAGGTAGCAAGGATAACTTAGCAACACTATCCAGCAACGAGGATTTTATGAATAAAGTAAGCACGTTAGCGCTAAGCGTAGCCTTAGCCCTAGGGGTGGCAGCGTGTTCGCCCCAGCAACCGCAACAGCAAGAACAACAACAGCCACAACAACAACTGACCTCTGGCTTAGTGTTAGAAAACTTTGATACCAGTGTTCGTCCACAAGATGATTTATTCATGTTTGTGAACGGTACTTGGCATAAGAACACCGACATGCCAGAAGATAAATCACGCATCGGTAGCTTCTTAGATTTAGCAGAACAAAACCAAGAACGCCTGCGTGGCATTATTGAAGAAGCCGCCGCTAGTAGCGCCGAAGCTGGCACCAATGCGCAAAAAATTGGTGATTTCTTCAACAGCTTTATGGACGTTGAAACTCTAAATAGCCTTGGTTACAACCCGATTGCCGCAGATTTACAAGCTAATGCCGAGGTTAAAACTCATGCGGATGTGGTCGCACGGATGGCCGAGCTAGCTAAATATGGGGTGAGCTCACCGTTTGGTTTTTATGTCTATCCAGATGCTAAAGACCCTGAAGTTAACGCTATTTACATGTCACAATCAGGTTTAGGTTTACCCGATCGTGAGTATTACTTGAGCGATGACGAGAAGTACGTTGAGATCCGTCAGCAGTATCAAACTTACCTCGCTGATATCTTAGGGTTAGTCGATTATGCTGAAGCCAGTGCCGCCGCTGAAGCTATTTTGGCGTTAGAAACCAAACTAGCAGAAGCCCAGTGGACTCGTATTGAAAGCCGTAACGCGGATAAAACCTACAACAAAATGACCAAAGCAGAATTAGCTGAGGCCCTAGGTAGCTTTGATTTTGATGCTTACGCTGCTGCCACCGGCGTCGCAAAAGCGGCTGATGTGATTGTTCGTCAACCTAGTTATTTTGAAGCTTTTGGTGACATGTTCGCCGATGTTGATGTGACAACTTGGCAGCATTATTTAACCATCAAAACCGTTGAGCGTTATGCTGGTGCCTTAACTGAAGAAATTAACGATCGTCGTTTTGCCTTTTACGGTACCGTGCTTAATGGTACTCCAGCGCAAGAACCACGCTGGAAACGCGGCGTTAACGCTACCAATGGCGTGTTAGGTGAAGTCTTGGGCCAATTATATGTCGCTGAATACTTCCCACCGGCAGCCAAGGCGCGCATGGAAGAACTGGTAGCTAACTTGATTACGGCCTACGGTGAATCTATTCAAGATCTTGAGTGGATGAGTGCCGACACTAAAGCTAAAGCATTGGAAAAACTGAACAAGTTTACGCCTTACATCGGCTATCCAAGCGAGTGGCGTGACTATTCTGAATTAACCATTGCAGACAATGACTTGGTAGGTAACTACAAGCGTTCGGCGTTGTTTGAGTACAACGAAGAGTTAGCTAAAATCGGCGCGCCGGTTAAAGAAGAAGAGTGGGGCATGACGCCACAAACCGTCAATGCATACTACAGCCCAGTGCGTAACGAAATCGTGTTCCCAGCTGGTATCTTGCAACCGCCATTCTTTGATATGAATGCTGAAGATGCAGTGAACTACGGTGGTATTGGTGCTGTTATTGGTCACGAACTAGGTCATGGTTTTGACGACCAAGGCTCTAAATACGATGGCGATGGTAACTTAAGCAGCTGGTGGACTGAAGCAGACCGCGCAGCGTTTGAAGAACGTGCCAACATGTTAGCGGCACAAACAGACCAATACGAAGTTATTCCGGGTGCCTTCTTGCAAGGTAAACTCACCTTAGGTGAAAACATCGGTGACTTAGCCGGTTTAACCATTGCTTACCGTGCTTATAAAAATGCCTTAGCTGGAGAAGAAGCTCCAGTGATGGACGGCTACACCGGTGAGCAGCGCGTGTTCTTAGGCTGGGCGCAAGTATGGAAAACCAAAATGCGTGATGAGTTTGTGCGTAACCAAGTAGTGCGTGGTCCACACTCGACCGCTGATTACCGTGTGAATGGTACTGTGGTAAACGTACCAGCCTTTTATGAAGCCTTTGATGTGCAACCAGGTGATGACCTGTACTTGCCACCAGAGCAACGCGTAAAAATCTGGTAAGCCTTAGTCTCAAATGGTTTAACCCAAGCTGAAACAGTCTTACCGCTGTTTCAGCTTTTTTATCAATACGTTAAATACAAGCAGCAGCGCCGCAGTCACTTCCACCAATGATCGATACCCACGCCAGCGAACTAGACTGATTTCTTACTTCAATAAACTTGCCTGATTCATGATCAACAATACGGGCAACAGTTCCTAATGGCTGTGAGCCATGCTGCTTCTCCCAGCTCTGCATGTCGCCCATGATAGTAAGTTGCCCAAACATGTTTTCCCAAACTTGCTCTTGCACCGCCCGGCAAGAACGGTCGCAATCTATGATAGGGCCATCAAAGGTATCCACATCCATATAAGTGAGTGACGCATCAGGGGAGAGACTGCTACGCTGCTTTACTGAAACATACTTATTGACGCGCAGCGCCAGCGTAATGGTTCTATCAAAGGTACGATAGAACTGACGAAACTTGTCAACGTCAACATCAGCGCGAGCAGCCAACAGCTCGGTTTCAATCAGGTAGCGTTGCGCCACCAGCATGAGTTGTTGGTTGTCGAGACTGGCGAAGGGTTCTGCAGACCTATCAATCATGAGCAGCAGCTCATCATCAGCAAGTGAATCTAGTTCTGGCAGGGTAAATTTACCGGATTGAAAACCTACGATCACATTAAAAGAACGGTTAAGTTCATCTAATGAGAGCCCTATGGTAGATGCGACAAGATAGATGACTTCTGCTCCTGGATCGGGTCTTGGCTGTTCTTTATTACCGACAGATTTGGCATTCACAGAACTAGCGCCTAGTAACGACAGCATAGCCATGAGCACTAATGATTTAACGGGCAATGTCATGATGAGTCATCCTTTGTATCGATGAAATAATGGGCGTCAAAAGTACAACTGGTTAAAAAATGTTAAGTTGAAGTTTAATTTAAGCAGCAGAGGGGGGGGTGTCAAGGTGAAATAGCATGACTGACCTGCTGCAATCGTTGAATCTAGCTCTTACCTACGGCTGGCTTTTTATTGATGTGGATGCTAATACCGCCGTCAGTGATGTGTTAGCGGCCGCCCAACCTTTGGTGGCTAGCTATCAGTTGCCGCCACGCTACAGCGTCAGTTGGTCGGGTCAGTATGAATCCATGCAACGGGTACAAAATAAGCTGAAGACGGTGGTGCCAATCACCTTGGTGATTATTTTTATGCTGCTGTACGTCACTTTTAAGTCGTTCAAACAAGCCTTACTGATCATGGTCACGCTACCTTTGGCACTCAGTGGTAGTCTTTGGTTGGTCTGGGCGCTAGGCTTTAATTTATCTACCGCAGTAGGAGTGGGTATGATTGCTTTGGCCGGGGTGGCAGCAGAGTTTGGGGTCGTGATGATGCTGTATTTAAATCAGGCCCTAGCTGAAGCTCGCCGTGCTAACAGCAAGCCCAGCTTGGCTGAGCTGCAGCAGGCAATTATGCAGGGCGCCGTGCAGCGGGTGCGGCCTAAAGCCATGACGGTGCTCACTATTATCGCTGGGTTGTTGCCGATTATGCTGAGTGAAGGTACCGGTAGCGAAGTGATGCAGCGTATCGCTGCGCCTATGATAGGCGGCATGATTGTAGCGCCATTGCTGAGTTTGTTGGTGATACCAGCAGTGTATTGGTTGTACTTAAAGCGGTGGTGAAAATCGCCGCTTCGTTAGTATAAATTTTACTAAAAACTAGTGAAATAGCTTAAGTAACCATTCCTTATCTCTAAGGGTTGCGACTTAACTTGTTGTTTTATAGGGATTTATCAAAGTTGGCACAGCATTTGCTTAAGTCTTAGCAAGTGATTAAAAAATCAGACCAAAGGTTGCAGCATAATTTAGCCGCTGCAACCGGTCTCATAACCAACATGGATAAAGGGAATAAAACAATGAAAAAGCAACAGGTTGTATGGAACTTTGCGACTGGATTAATCGCCTTGGTAACGTTAGCCAGCATGCCCTTTCAAGCAGCTGCTACTACTGAACAGCAAAAAACCATGAGTGCCGAATATCAAGTCACCAGCAGCACTAAGCTCAGCTTGGATTCTGGTGTTGGAGAAATTAAATTTGTTGCGACCACTGGCGACACCCTGTCAGTTACCCTAACAGCCAAAGCTGATAGCGACAAAATGTGGAACGACGGTGACCTTGAGGCGGTTCAATTAACTGCAAAACAAGACGGTGACCGTTTGGTGCTAAGCGTACCAGAGCAAGATAACGTTAAGCTTGATTGGGTGATTCAGCTGCCCAAGATTGCGTCCGTAGATGCAGATTTGGGGGTAGGCACCATCGGTGGTGAGATGTGGACGACCGATATCAATCTGGATGTGGGCGTAGGCGAAGTGGACCTTGAGTTACGCGGCGACCTAGCCATCATCACCAGCGATATTGGCATCGGCGACAGCCAGGTAAAGGGCGTAGCGGAAGTCGAGAACAACCGCTTCTTGATGACCGCCAGCAGCAAAGGTCGTGGTGCGGGTACCGCGGTAGTCTCTATCAACCTAGGTGTGGGTGATTCAAACGTTAAAGTAAGCACCTACTAACCTAGCTTGAACACGCATTGTTGAGCGGTAAGTTATAGCAGCACCTGCCAGCCCTGTGGTGGGTGCTGCTGCCGCAATTGTTTATGTACTTCATCCGCCACATCTGGTTTTAAATGATTGATCCACACCCGTTTTGGCGGCTGCGCCAACTCAGCTAAGAGTTGCAAACAAAGCTGTGGGGTCAAATGACAGCTTTGCTTGGCCACTGCTGCCAACTCATTAGGAAAGCTACACTCCAAAATAATATCGTCAATCACTCCCAGCTGATTAATCTGTTCAACCAGACTGCTGGCATAGCCAGTATCGGCCACATACACCGTATGCTGCTGCTCTTTGCAAATAGAATAACCGAAGGTTGGCACCGTATGATAGGTGGCAAAAGGGGTGAGGCTAATACCATCAATAGCAATGGATTGGCCTGCAGTGATGGTTTGTAAGCGCAACAGCGGTGCTGCTTTGCTGGGTAGTTCTTGCATATCGGGCCAGATGACCCAATTAAACACATGCGCTTGGATAGCCGCGATAGTATCGGCCGAGCCATAGACAGTGACAGGTTCACCAGCATCAGCAACATTAAATAAGTTACCTAACAGCATAGGTAAACAAGCGATATGATCGCTGTGGCTGTGAGTTAGAAAAATATGCCGCACTTGCTGCATCTGCTTTAACAACAATTGGCTGACACCAGTACCTACATCAATCAGAATACGTTCTGAAACTTGCACACAGGTACTGCCGGTCATGCCACCGAGGCCACCACTTGCTCCTAACACTGCTATATTCATTTTACTCGCATCACCAACGCATACATCACCGGCACCACAACCAAGGTAAGTAAGGTTGCAAAGCCCAAGCCAAACATGATCACCACTGCCATGCTCACAAAGAAGTCATCAAACAGCAGCGGAATCATCCCCACAATCGTGGTGGCGGCTGTCATAGAGACGGGGCGCACCCTACTCACGGAGGCGTCCACCAGTGCTGTTATGGCTGCTTTACCAGCACTTAATTCTACGCGCACTTGTTCCAATAAGACCACGCCATTTTTAACTAACATGCCCGATAAACTCAAAAAGCCTAATAACGCCATAAAACCAAAGGGCTGATCAGTGAGCCATAGCCCCAGAGTAACCCCAATCAGGCTCAAGGGGACTGTGGTCCATAGCACCCCAGCTTGACGGATGGAGCTAAACAGCAACACAGTAATAATGAACATCACCAGAAACGCCAATGGCAAGGCTTGAAACACTGCGCCAGTGGCTTTTTGTGATGCCTCAAACTCACCACCCCAGCTTAACTCATAGCCGAGCGGCAAGGGAATGGCTTCAATATCTGGGCGCACTCGGGCTAACACCATTGCGGGCGTTTCGTCAGAGAAAATATCATGATCAGCCATCACTGTGATGGTTCTTTTCCGGTCGCGTCGCACAATCAGGTAATCTTCGGCGGCAAGCTGAATGCCATGCACCACCTGACCCAGCGGAATATGCTGTTGCAACGCCGAGCTATAAACTTGCAACTCATACCAGTTGTCTAGATCGCTACGTTCCGGTGCTGGCGCTCGAACCAAAATCGGCAGTAACTCGGTACCATCGCGATAGACTCCCACCGTTTGCCCGGTGAAATTACGTTTAAGCACATCATCAACGTCTTGTTTGGTAATGCCTAACCGCCGCGCTGCGGCTTCATTAAAGTCTACTTCGAGCACTTTGGTGCGTTGGCGCCAGTTATCGCGCAGATTATGGACTCCGGCATCGGCTGCCATAATCTGCCGAGCCTGGTCTGCAAGTTGACGCAGCACCAACGGGTCAGGGCCGCTGAAGCGCGCTTCGAGCTTCGCTGTTTGGGAGGGGCCCATTTCAATGGGCTTGATCTTAAACTCAACATCGGGCTGCTGCTGTTGCAGGTAGCCTTCAAATTGCTCGAGTACCCGTTGCAAATGCTGAGTATCGGTACCACGCAGAATCAACTGGGCATAGCTTTCGTAGGATTTTTCGACCATATAGGTGAGGGTAAACCTAGGAGCGCCTTGGCCTATGGTGGTGGCAACAAAATCTAAGCCAGCAGCCTCTTGGCCTGCTTCTGTTTGTTGCAAGTACTCTTGTTGCAAGTAATGTTCAAGCTGTTTCACCTGCTGGGAGGTCGAGCGAATATCGGTTCCTTGCGGGTACCATAAATCAATAAAGGCCATCGGCGTGGTACTGGGCGGAAAGAAAGACTGTTTTACGCTAGTAAAACCATAGCCAGCCAGCACCAACAGCGCCAACATCACGGCTACCGTGGTTTTTCGCCAACTTAAAAAGCCCAGCAAAAGCTTGCGGTAGCCTAGAAATACCCAGTGTTGATAAACATGGTCATCATCCTCGGGCTGCTCGATGGCACTTCGCGCGCGAGCATCTTTGCGAAACAGAATATTACCCAAGAACGGTGTGAGAGTGATGGCAGTAAACCAACTCAATAGCAGCGATATAAACAGCACCCAGAACAACGAGTTGGCGTATTCACCGCTGGCATCTTTAGATAGCCCAATCGGCGCAAAGGCAATGATGGCAATCGCTGTCGCCCCCAGCAGTGGCCATAAATTTTGTTGCACCACGTCGCTGGCGGCTTGAATCCGCGACAAACCACGTCGCACCCCAACCAGCATACCTTCGGCCACGACTATGGCGTTATCAACTAACATGCCTAAGGCAATAATCAAGGCGCCAAGAGAGACCCGTTGCAGCTGAATATCCATTAAATACATGAAGATAAAACTACCGAGCACGGTCACTAGCAGCACACTACCAATCAACACGCCAGATCTCAGCCCCATGGTCACCAACAAGGCTACCACTACAATCACCACGGCTTCGGCTAGGTTGATAAGAAAGTTGGTGACGGATTTATCCACTTCACTGGGTTGATCGTAGATGTTGCTGATCTGCATGCCGACCGGTTGGGCGTATTCTAACTCAGCCAATTTAGCAGTAACGCGTTCACCTACTTCCACCACGTTCACGCCAGGAGCAAAAGACAGTGCTAGCCACAAAGATTCTTGCCCGTTGTAACGCACCATATGGGTTGGGATTTCTTGGTATTCGCGAGTTACAGTGGCCACATCGCGTAATAAAATCCGCTCTTCTGCGCCCGGGTTGCTGATCATCAAATCGGCCAGTGCGGCAACATCTTGAAATTCGCCACTGGTTTGCAAACGAATGCGCTCCTCACCAATTTGCACGCGGCCGGCATCGCTAACCGCATTTTGCGTTTGCAGTAGATTCACCAACTGCTGTGGAGCAATACCAAAGTTAGCAAGCTTTTCGCGCGACACTTCGACAATCACTTGCTCGTTCTGTTTGCCGGCTACCATCACCTTACCTATGCCTTTCACTAGCACCAGTTCGCGGCGTAAAAAATCGGTGTAATCAGCAATGTCTTGATAGCTGTAGCCGGGGCCGGAAATCGCAAATGTCATGCCGTACACATCCGCAAAGTCATCTTTCACCATGGGCACCCCACTGCCGGGCGGAAGTTGAGGCTGGGCATCGTTAATCTTGCGTCGTAACTCATCCCACACCTGCGGCATCTGATGTTTGCGCAAGGTACTTTGCATTTCTACGGTGATTTGGCTAAGCCCAGGTTTAGAGACCGAGGTAACGTGGTCAATATTGGCCAGTTGCTGGATGGCATTTTCCAGCTTGTAGGTGACTTCTTCTTCAACTTGTTGCGCCGTTGCGCCAGGGTATTGGGTAATGACCATGGCTTGCTTCAGCGTAAACTCAGGATCTTCTAAGCGGCCAATATTAAGCAGCGCAATAATCCCGCCAAGTAAGAGAATGAACAGCACCATCCAACTGGTGGTGGTGCGCTTCATACTGTAACGAGCGATATTCATTACAGACCTCGCTCTTTAGTCCATGGCCGTACCTGCTGCTGGTCTGTTAATGCATGCACTCCAGCAACGACAATGTGCTCACCATCGACTAGGCCTGCGGTCACCTCAACGCCGTGATTGGTTACCGCACCTATGGTAATCGAACGCAGCTCCACCACGCCGGCCTCGGGCTGATAGACCCATACGGCATGACCGCTGCTGGCAGCCTGGGTGGCCGGTGAAAACACCGCTGAACTAGGCACAATAATGGCCGCTGCCGCTTGTTGAGCAATGGCGCTCGCGTCTACTTCAAGGGCGGCAGACATGCCCGGAAGTACGTTTAAGTCGGTCGGTACCGGTAAGGTGAACACCACTTTATAGGTGTTGGTAGCCGGGTCTGCAGTGGCGTCCCATTCTTTTAAGGTGGCTTTAAAGCGACGCTCTGGGGCTGCTGCAAAGATCACATCCGGTTGATAATCCGCCTGTCGTTGCACACGTGCAAATAAACTCTCAGGCACCCGAATACTCACGTCTACGGCATTACTGAGCTGAATGGTGGCAATAGCTTGCTGGGGTTGCACGGTTTCGTAACGCTCAACAAAAACATGGGCCACGGTACCGGCAAAAGGGGCGCGTAATTCGGTGTAACGCACATTTGCCTTAGCCGTTTCTAGATTAGCGCGGGCCACCTCGAGGTTCGATTTAACCTCATCAAACTGCTGTGGCGAAATCACCCCTTGCGCCACCAAATTCTCAGTACGAGTAAATTGTGCTTGAGCTAACTCAAACCTTGCTTGTGCTTGGTCGAGCACCAATTGGTAGTCAGTTGGGTCTAGCTTGGCAATTAACTGCCCCTGACTCACATCATGACCAGCTTTGACCGGGAACTCGGTAATTTCACCCGCAACTCGAAATGCCAGTTGCGCCACTTGCGCAGCTTCAACCACAGCTGGGAAGCGACGAATCCGTTCTCCCTGACCGTAGCTTACCGTCATTAACTTCACCGGTTGGGCGACAGCCGTTGGCGCAGCTGCTTCTGGAGCTGGAGAACATGCGCTGGTGCTGAGAACAGCAACCGCGAACAAAGACCAAGTAACTAGACGAGCTGGATAGTTCATAGAGTAACCTCAGCGTGGAATGTTCCAAGCGTTTGATAAAACTTAGGCTGTTATTTTAGCCAAAGCAAAGCTAAAGTAGTACTGAATAAAAATTAAAAACATATTAAGAAAAACTTATAGGGTTAACGATGAAGCTGAACCAACTAGAAATGCTCATTCATTTGGCTGAAGTCGGTTCGGTGCAAGCCGTTGCTGAACGCATGCATCGCACCCAAGCTGCGGTCAGTATGGCACTAAAAAACCTTGAGCAGGAAGCTGGTTTTAAATTATTTGACCGTAGTGGTTATCGCTTAGCGCTGACACAGCGTGGCCAACAGTTTCTGCGCCAGGCCAGTGAGGTGATTCGGCAAAATCAAAGACTGCAATCACTCACCCAGCAATTACGCACCGGGGCTGAACCGCAGCTGCGGATTTCTTATGACTACACCTGTGCACCGGCGGTGTTGTTTCCTGCGCTGCAGCAATTACAGCAGACCTTTCCGGCAACGGAGTTATTGTTAAGTGGTGATTCCCAGTTGCGCTCGTTACGGAAAATTCGTGATGGCGAAGCTGAATTGGCGCTGTGCCCTTGGCTACCTGTGTTTCGTCAGTACGGCGATTTTGAGACGGTAAGGGTGCGACCGTTTGAATTATTGATTGTGGTAGCGCCGGCGCTGTTGCAGCAAGCCGGTTTAGTTGACTCGGCGGCAACCCATCCTGCAGCAAAAAAAAATGCGATAAAAGTATCACGCCAAGACTTGCTGGATTTGCCCATGTTGATCCCGCAAAATCAAGATGTTGGTATTGATCTTGATATTATTTTACGGATGCCCGGTCAGCAACGGATTAGAGTGAATGACTCCATCACCCAGCGCGAGCTATTGCTAGCTGGGATGGGGTGGGGGATCATCCCCGGCGATCTGGTCGGTGATGCCATCGCACAACAGATGTTGCGGCCGATTGATATTCCGGGTTTTATTAATCAGGTGAACCTAGAGGTGCACCTGGTTCGTTCAGCGGAGCGCTTAGCAGGCCCAGCTGAACGGCTGATTTGGCAGTATTTTTCTGGTGCTCGTGGTGATACTAGTAGTGATACTAGCGGCGAATATTAAAGTCAAAGACAACTTTGCGATTGGCGGTATCGACACTGGCCCCATTCACATACCGTGGTGCATAGCGCCACTGCTGCAAGGCTTTGGTGGCGGCCCGAGCCCAAGCTTTATGGCTGGCTTCTTCGACTCGAATATTTTCCACCATGCCTAGCTTATTAATATCAAACATCAAGACCGTTGAACCACTATGGCCGTCACGCGCCATACTCGGCGGAAACTCCGGGTTCACTCGATAAATTGGGGTGGGTTCTTCTTCGTCACCAATACCGCGGCCCATAGCGGCAATGGCTAAACAATGCTTGGTGGCTTTATCGCTTTCACCAATGCCTTCATACGTAGCAACCAAACGCGCATGGCTCATGTACTTGATACTCAGTTGGGTCTCTGAGGCTTGCTCAGTAAATGGGTGTTGGCTGATTTTCTCAAAGTAGTCAGTTGCGCTTCGGGTTTGTTGGTTCACTTCTAAATAACGAGCGGCCGAAAACTCTGCCAACAAAGTTAAGTCATGGCTTGCGCCAAGCTGTTGCTGCGCTTGTTCAGGAAAATCAAGCAGGGCTCGACTAGCTGGGTTGCCTTGTGCCAACAATAAGGTGGCGGCGTCAATTTTGAGTCGTAGTTGTTGTTCAACGCTAAGGCTAGGAGAGCGTTCTGCCGCTTCGATTAAGCGTTCAAATAGGGCACGATTTTTGCGTAAATGAGCGCGCACGGGTTGCGTTCGTAACACCATCATCAGCGCCGGGATCAGTTCATCGGCGTCGGCGCCGTATTCGCTTTCGTAGGTATCGAGCACGCTGGTAGCAAGGTCAGCAAAATCACCGCTGCTGTGCTGGCTAGGAGTTAACACATTCAGGAAGGACAGCTTCATTTTCGCAGTATTGATGTGCTCGTCACCAAAATAAGCGCTGGCCGCTTGGTAGGCGGTTTGCGCATAGTTTCTTAGCTCGTGGCTCGGGAGTTGTTGCTGGTGGGCTTGCTGTAAGGCGGCATAGGCCTGTTCAAAGGCATTTGCTGCGCTGGTCTCGGCTGTCTCGGCTGCAGTCTCAGCTAACGCTTGCGGGGCCATGAGTGGAGCACCAAGTAACCCTGCGCTTAATAGCAAATTGCGAACCATGAGATGCATGAGAATTCCTTGTCGTTATTGTTATATTTTTTTAAAAAATAACAAACAAGAATAGCGAAGGCAAATGATTTACAGATCGCGCAATAAAAAAGAGCTGACCTGGGGCCAGCTCTTTTTTTTACTTACATTAACCTAGGTTAATGGTCGGAATGATGTTTGCTTTCGCCGCAGCTTCAGCCGCACGGAAGGCATCCATTTGATCAAAGTTTAAGTACTTATAAACTTCGCCAGCCATTGAGTTAATATCTTTAGCGTACTCCATGTACTCTGCAGGCGTTGGTAATTTACCTAAAATCGCACCCACGGCAGCTAATTCAGCTGAAGTTAAGTACACGTTAGCGCCGTCGCCTAAACGGTTCGGGAAGTTACGTGTAGAGGTAGATAATACCGTTGCACCTGGCTCAACTCGTGCTTGGTTACCCATACACAATGAACAGCCTGGCATTTCAGTGCGCACGCCATTGTTTGCGTAGATGTTGTAGTAACCTTCTTCACGTAGTTGCGCTTCGTCCATTTTGGTTGGCGGCGCAATCCACAGACGCGTGTTGAGCTCTTCGGTGTTTTTCTCTAACAACTTACCAGCTGCACGGAAGTGACCAATGTTGGTCATACAAGAACCAATAAACACTTCGTCTACTTTATCGCCAGCAACTTCGCTTAAGAACTTAGCGTCGTCTGGGTCGTTTGGACAACAAACAATCGGCTCTTTAATGTCAGCTAAATCGATCTCGATAACTGCGGTGTATTCAGCGTCAGCATCAGCACGCATCAGCTGTGGATTAGCAATCCACTCTTCCATCTTACGTGCACGACGCTCAAGGGTACGGGCATCGCCGTAGCCTTCGTTGATCATCCAACGCAACATGGTGATGTTAGAACGCAAGTACTCAGCGACCGACTCTTCTGACAAGTTGATGGTACAACCCGCAGCTGAACGCTCAGCTGACGCATCAGATAATTCAAAGGCTTGCTCAACGGTTAAGTGATCAAGGCCTTCGATTTCTAAGATGCGGCCAGAGAAGATGTTTTTCTTGCCGCGTTTTTCTACGGTCAACAAACCTTCTTTGATAGCAAAGGCAGGAATAGCATGAACCAAATCACGTAAGGTGATACCAGGCTGCATCTCGCCTTTAAAGCGCACCAATACTGATTCAGGCATATCTAGTGGCATGACGCCGGTAGCAGCTGCGAAAGCAACCAAGCCTGAACCTGCTGGGAATGAAATACCTAGCGGAAAACGGGTGTGTGAGTCGCCACCAGTACCTACGGTATCAGGTAACAACATGCGGTTTAACCAGCTGTGGATGATACCGTCACCTGGACGCAAGCTTACGCCGCCACGGTTCATGATGAAATCAGGCAGAGTATGCTGGGTTTCAATATCAACCGGTTTTGGATAAGCCGCGGTATGGCAGAATGACTGCATGGTCAAATCAGCAGTAAAGCCTAAACAAGCTAAGTCTTTCAGCTCGTCACGTGTCATTGGGCCGGTGGTGTCTTGTGAGCCCACGGTGGTCATTTTCGGCTCGCAATAAGTACCCGGACGGACGCCAGCCATACCACAAGCCTTACCGACCATTTTCTGCGCTAAGGTGTAGCCTTTACCTGTATCTGCTGGCTGCTCTGGCTTCAAGAAGAGCTCAGACGTACCTAAACCTAGAGCTTCGCGAGCTTTTTCAGTTAAACCACGACCGATGATCAGGTTAATCCGACCGCCAGCACGTACTTCGTCTAAAATCACGCGCGAGGCATAGTCGTACTCAGCAATCACTTCGCCAGCTTCGTTTTCAATTTTGCCAGCATAAGGGTAGATGGTAATCACATCACCCATGTTCATTTTTTCGACGTCTGCTTCAAACACTAACGCACCGGCGTCTTTCATGGTGTTGAAGAAGATTGGCGCTACTTTGCTACCAATACAGATACCACCAGCACGCTTGTTGGGCGTACCAGGCATGTCTTCACCAATAAACCACAACACTGAGTTGGTGGCTGATTTACGTGATGAACCTGTACCAACCACGTCACCTACAAACGCGACTGGGTGGCCTTTTTGCTTCAGTTCTTCAATTTGCTTAGCCGCATCGGTAATGCCTTCGCGTGGCATTTTGTACATGGCTTTGGCATGTAATGGGATATCTGGACGAGACCAAGCGTCTGGCGCTGGTGACAAGTCGTCGGTGTTAGTTTCGCCAGTGACTTTAAAGACGGTAGTTTTGATCGCTTCAGGCAATTCATCACGGCTGGTAAACCATTCAGCGTCAGCCCATGATTCAATCACTTGCTTGGCTAGCTGGTTACCCTTTTTCATTTTCTCTTCCACATCGTGGAAGGCATCGAACATCAGTAGGGTATGCTTCAATTCTTCTGCGGCTAACTCGCCTAATTCAGCGTCGTCTAGCAGCTCTACTAGGGTCACGATGTTATAACCACCGTGCATGTTACCTAACAAAGCAACAGCTGCTTCTCTGCTAACGATCGGGCTACTGGTTTCGCCTTTAACGATGGCTGATAAAAAGCCGGCTTTAACATAAGCAGCTTCGTCTACGCCTGGCGGTACACGCTCAGACACTAGCTCGACTAGGAAGTCTTCTTCGCCCGCCGGTGGGTTTTTTAATAATTCTACTAAATCAGCAACTTGCTCTGCTGTCAGTGGCTTTGGCGGAATGCCTTCTGCGGCCCGCTCTTCGACATGCTTACGATATTCTTGCAGCACTGGGTACCCCTTTTGCTGTTGCGGTTAATAAAGTGCCACGAATTATACGGGCTTTTGTTACATATTTGAATTGGCATAAGTGTTTTCCCGCATATTTTTGCGATAAACATGATGAATACTAAACAAGTAAGGCATAACTAATAATTAAAATTGATATCAAAACAAGCGGTTAAACATTTGTGATAGCTGTCGCCTTGATAAAATAGGAACTTTGCATAATCTTTACTTTGTTGCCTGTAAATCAAGCAGCGCCAATAACAAAAGTTATGATTAATCCTAGGTTTTACGGCTGTTTCAATTAAATCTCCTATTAAATCATAACGATTAGACAAAACTTTGAGCTCAAGGGAGAGCTGTTATGAACAACATTAAATTACTATTTGCCCTATGCCTATCCTTGTTACTGACCGCCTGTGCTATGGGGCCGCAATTGGCCCAACCTAATCAATTGAGATCACCAACCCCAATTCAAGATAACAGTGGCAGTTACATGAGCCCTTACACCTCAGACGGGGTGCTAGCCGAGTGGGTTAATAACGCCCGAAATGCCGAAATGGGTAGTTCTATCGGTGGTATGGCCGGAGCCTATGCAGGCCAAAAGCTAGCTGAAAATATTCCTTTCTTTGGTGGCATGCTCGGTCAGGCTGTGGGTGAAAGTATTGGCCGCGAAGTGGCGCTCGAGATGGCCGGTGGCGAAGAAGTGATTCGTGGTAGCTCAGATATCTCGTTTAACTCGCTGCAAGATCTGGCGGTTTGGATGTATGTGAATCACTCCTCTCATCCGCACTATCAAGATGCTCTTAATTCAGTGATGTCGATTTATCCAGAAATGAAAACCAACTACATGCAGTACCTGTATAACGCCTCAGCTGGGGCGGGTGTCGGTTACTAACTTAATCCTACCCATCACCCTATTAAACAAGCTGCAATGAGGACGTTACCATGAGACAGTTCGCATTAACCGGCATCACGCTTATCGGTGGGCTCTTGCTTACCGGTTGCGGTGCTACCAAGATTGATAACAGCGCCGGCCGCGCCACCGTCTATGAAGATGCGCGGTCACCGGGAAAAATCCAAGGGGTTGGCGTTGAGTCTCAAGACATCATGGCGGTCACCGACCAAATGATGCGCGATATGCTCAGCAACCCGCAATTGGTGAATCGCGAGATCGCCCCCCGCATCATTATCGACAGCGAATATTTTACCAACGAGAGCTCGTCGCGCATCAACAAAAACATGCTCACCGACCGCTTACGCATCAACCTGAATCGTGCCGCCAATGGTCGACTCACCTTCGTCGGCCGGGAATTCGCCGATATGGTTGAGAAAGAGCGTGAACTGAAGCGGATGGGCGTGGTGGATGGCGGTACCATTCGTAGCACCCAAGCTACTGCTGGCGCAGATTTTCGCTTAGTGGGACGAATCATGTCCCTTGATGCGATGGATACCCGCAGCCAAGAGCGCTCGCGTTACCATCAAATTACCTTTGAGTTAATCGACCTAGAACTTGGCACTTATGTGTGGAGCGGCATGTATGAATTCCAGAAAACCGCGCAAGATGACATCATCTACCGCTAATACGGCAAAGCAGACGGTGCGGCTGGCGGGGCTGGCCGTTGTCAGTTTAGCGGTAGCCGCCTGTGGAGCCACGGGGCCAGCTACTTACCAACCCTTGCAGCTTAATCAGCAAGAGCAAAGCAGGGTGGCAGAGCAACCCAGCTATGCCCAAGCACAATATCAAAAGTTATTTGCCGAGGGTAAGCGTAACGAAGTGCTCAACCGCATGGAGATAGGTACCGCTGCTTTTTATCGGGGCGATCTCGATCTTGCCCGCGAGAACTTTGATGCTGCGTTAGCGGTGATTGAAACTGTGTATGCAGATAACCAAGCCGCACTTCAAGCGCGCAGCCTGTGGCACGAAGAAGGCCGCAAAGACTTCAAAGGTGAGCCCTACGAACGTGCTATGGCTTACTACTATCGTGGCCTGATTTACCTAGCTGACGGTGAGTACGACAATGCCCGCGCCAGTTTTATCAGCGGGCTGTTGCAAGATGCCTTTGCCGAAGAAGAACAGAATCGTGCAGATTTTGCGGTGCTACTGTTGCTGGCCGGCTGGTCGGCGCAAAAAATGGGCAGCCCCGGCTTAGCCGCTGAGGCGTACGCTGAGTTACAGCAATTGCGGCCAGATATCGTCATTCCGGATGCCAACGATAATGTGCTTGTGTTAGCTGAAACGGGCTTTGCGCCACGTAAGTTAGCCGACGGTATGGGCCATTACGAGCTGGTGTTTCGCCCGGGTAAAAATTTCACCGAGAAACAAGTCACCCTAACCATGGCGGGCCAAACGCAACAGTTGGCTCCTATTGAGAGTGTTTACTGGCAAGCCACCTCACGTGGCGGTAGGCCAGTAGATGCGATTATTGAAGGCAAAGCTAGTTTTGCCAATACCACCGCGGATATTGGTGCGGATTTAGCTAAGTTAGGGGTAGCAGCACGAGTCTGGTCACCGGCAGTTGGCGGTAGTAGCGGGCAGGTGGGTAATACTTTGGCCTTGATTGGGGTGGCTAGCATGGCGTTATCGACCAATGTTAAACCGCGCGCAGACACGCGTTACTGGGCTAGTTTGCCGGATGCCATTCATGTCAGCACCTTTTCCGGCTCGCCCACTGATATTAGTGATTGGCAGGCAACTTATGCAGATTTAGACGGACAGCCGGTTTCACTCCCGTCCGGGGTGTTTCGGCATTATCAAGATCAGCGTGGCAATCATCTGATTTGGCATAGCTCACGCGCGCGCTGAGTCAGCATTCTAAACAAGATGATGGCATCGGCAGCAAAAGGATAACAACAATGAACAGTCATTTAGGCACCAAGTTAGTAGCTATTGCAGCGGTCACCTTGCTGGCAGCAGGCTGCGGCAGTAACACCCAAAACGGCTACCAAGGCGCGCACCCAGTGCAGCGCACCACCACCAATGAATTGAACACCATCGTGTTTATTGATCACCAGCTTAACCGCACGGATATCACTAAAACCATCTTCGGTGAGCGGGTACAAGATACGGTAAAAGTAACTCTTGACCGCAGCGGCATCAGTAACAGCGCAACTGGGCAATTAGAAGTCTGGACCATGATTCGTAACCGTACCGACTACGACTTACAAATTGAAGGCAAGGCGTTGTTTTTTGATGCCAACCAAGCGCCTTTGATGGATGAAACCATGTGGCGGCGGGTGTATGTACCAGCCAATGGCACGGCTATCTATAAAGAAACCTCACTGAACGACCGTGCCGCCTACTTTTTAGTTGAGCTACGCGAAGGACGCTAACATGAACAGGTATGCTGATCGTTCGAGTGTTACTGGTAAGTTTTTAGGGCCCACCAAGTTGCTGTTGGCGGCCTTGGGGCTAGGCCTGGCGACCTGGCCCGTAGCCAGTACTCCACTAAAGCAACAAGATGCCCCCGCCCAACCTATGCTTAAAGAGCCTTATTTTGACCGGGCTCGCGCCGAACGAGCAGCTCCTAAGCCCTTAATCAGGGTAGATGAGGCGACCTTTCACACGGCCTATGAAGCAGCCGGACGCCCGCAACTGATCATGTTAGTGGGAGAGCCCTTCAGTGCCATGGTGTCGGATTGGCAGATGCAACGGCGGGTAAGTATCAATAGCCAAGCTACAGGTACCGAAGGCACCTTTACACCCAGCTCGCAAGATATCCAGATTGGGGTAGAGCAGCGACGTGGCCAAGGTGATTATCGCGACCCTATGCTCACGTCGGCACAATGGCAAGAGTATCAACGCGGCTATCAAGGCACCTTGCTTAAATACGGGGTGCGTTTGGTAAATCGGGCGGTGGCCATGCGGCTACTAGACGCCGAAATCCGCTCTAGTACCGAGCGTAATCCGCAGGATGACCAGCAGCGCCTAGAAATGGACATGCTGCGTAAACATACTAAGCTGTTGATAGAAGTCTTGCCCTACCGCGAGCAAACGTTGAACTACGAGCCGATTGGTTACCATATCAGCATGACCTCCATGACAGATGCCACCTTGTTGGCGGACGAGCGTATTAAGATTCCACAGGCAGCGCAGTCCTATCGAGGCCGAGCCGGTGGCTACAATTTAGAGCGTGAGCGCCAAGTGGCCGGTGTGAGCGCAAGCCGCGGCGGTTATCAAGTGATCGAGCAACCGCTAGAAATTTGGGCAGAACAAGGTGAACGAGCAGCAGAGGCAACGTTGCAGTTATTGTATGACAGGTATCTCTGAACGCTGCAGACTAGCGTTGGGCGCGCTGTTGCTGGCGCTCAGTGGTTGCACGGCGAGTTTAGCCCCACAACAGTTAGAGATTGCCGATGGGGTGTATTGGTCAGCCCAATACCACAGCTACCTTGAAGCCAACGACGGCCTGTTAACGCGTTATCAATATACGCCCAGCCAATGCTGGAGTGCCGATGCCGGCTTACTACCACGGGTGTTTTCTAGTGCTTACAACCCTGGCCAGCACGAGTGGGTGGGGGCGGGCCGCAACACTTTGGTGTTACGCCGTTTATCTGATGGCATACCGGTATTTTTTACCCGTGAGCCCTTGTTACCCGCTCCTTGTCGGCAACCACCCGAGGCCTCCGCCAGCGCCGTCATCGATACCTTAGCCGAGGTACTTACGCAGTTTCAGCATGGCCTAAGCCAAACGGAATTATTGCGCTGGCGCTATCAGGCGCAACGGCTGGATGTTCAACATAACCTTACCGATACGGATAAGTCCGTCGCTTTGTATCAACTGGTGCGCGAAGTCTTGGTAGATAGCGATGATCGCCACGCCTTTGTGCTGGCGCGCGAGCTTGGAGCTTATTATCGCGTTAACCCATTTAGCGTAGGCGAGGCGCAACGCGAATTATCCCGCCAGCAATGGCTGCAGGAGTTGCAACAAAGTGCGCTCTATAACGGTTGCGAACAAGCCTTGTGGTGGGGTCTGCTGAGCTCTGGCGAATATTATCTGGGCGTGCAACGGCTGCATGGTTTTACCAGCGTACAACAAGGCCTGCAGCAGGTTGAAGTGAGTTATAGCGAGGCTGGTCAGCGCTGCTTACAACGCGCGTTAGATAAGCTCGCCAGCGATCTCAAAAAGGCCAGTCAGAGCCTTGGCAAGCCCCCCAGCTTACTCATAGATTTGCGTTTCAACGAAGGCGGCAGCCTGCTACTGGCCAGCCAACTAGCCTTGAGTTTGCAAGCGCAACCCTTACCTTTTGCGAGTATCAATCAACATCAGCTAACCGAGCAACGGCGTCCCGATTTGAGTCGTCTGTATCAAGGGGGGCGGGTGTTAGTGAGTGAAATAACCGCCAGTGCCGCTGAACACCTAGCCCAAGCGCTGCGTTTACGCGGCTTTAGCTTGCATGGCCAAACCACTCGCGGGGCCTTCTCGCCAACCATTGTGAAAAGCTTACCCAATGGTTGGATCATCGGGGTCTCTATGTACGCCCCAGCCACCCTGCTTGACGGTCATGGTCAGGCGTTACCCGAAGGCGCCGGCTTAGTTCCCGATCAGGAATTGCCGGCGACTTGGGTATTTCCGGTGCGTTAGCTGTTGGCTTGCGCTTGCACGCTAGCATCAATCCAGGCCCGCACTTCTTGTTCCAAGACATCGAGCGGCACACTGCCGTTTTTCAGCACCTGATGGTGAAACTCGCGAATATCAAAACGAGCACCTAGGGCATCTTCGGCTTCAATGCGTAGCTTACGGATCAGCATCTCACCTAGTTTGTACGACAAAGCTTGCCCAGGCCAGGTAATGTATCGATCGATTTCTGTTTGCACGTTGTGCATACTCAGTGCCGTATTCGAAGCCATAAACTCCATCGCTTGGTCACGGCTCCAGCCCATGGCGTGCATGCCTGTATCTACCACCAATCGAGCGGCACGCCACATTTCGTAACTGAGCCGGCCAAAGTCACTGTAAGGGTCTTGATAAAATCCAGCTTCTTTACCTAGCCACTCGGCATACAAGCCCCAACCTTCGCCAAAAGCAGAAATGTACGTGTGGCGACGGTAAGCCGGTAAGTCTTCCATTTCACGCGCTAGCGCTCCCTGCAAGTGATGCCCAGGCACCGCCTCGTGCAAGGTTAACGCCTCCATCTGATACAGCGGGCGGCGATCCAGCGCATAGGTATTGACCCAATAAAAGCTGGCACGGTCATCACGGCCGGTACCAGCATAGCGGCCGGTGGTGTACTTAGGCGCAATCTCGGCCGGCACCGGGGCGATGCCATAGGGCTGGCGCGGCAGTAATTTAAAGAACTTAGGAAGCTCACCATCCATTTTCTTAGCAATATAGGACGCGTATTGCAGCAGCTCCTCGGCACTTTGCGGATAAAACTTCGGATCGCTGCGCAAATAATCAGTGAACTCTGCAAAACTGCCTTCAAAGCCAGTTTTTTCAATCACTAACGCCATCTCGTTACGGATACGTTTGACTTCAGCTAGGCCCATTTGATGGATCTCAGCAGGAGTCAAATCTAAGGTGGTGTAATGCTTGATGCGATTTTGGTAATAGTCAGCGCCGTTTGGCAACTCACTCGCACCAATGCTAGTGCGACTATTGGGTAAATATTCCATCACCATGTAATTAAACAATTGCTGATAGGCAGGCACCACCTCGTCGTCAATAATGTCTTGCGCGCGAGCGCCAAATTGTTGCCACTGCTGGTCGGTAACAAACGTTGGTTTGGCTTCGGTGAAAGGGGCAAAGAACACGCTCTCGCTGGGGTCTTGCACAATGTAGGCGCTGATACTTTCTTCAAAGCCTTTCATAGCCGCTTGTGGTTGACTGTAGCCCGCCGCCAGCCCGCGTTGTAACCATGCAGTTTGTTGCTCTAAATAACGCGGAATAGATTGCAGCCGAGTTAAGTAATCTTGATAATCTTGGGCGCTGCGAAAGGCGGTGTTACTGACCATAAAACTAAGATTGCTATGAAAGCCACCCTCGGCATTGAGCGGTTGGTAATGGTCGTTGTAATCGTAGCTATCAACGGCATTTTGGAGCCGATAAACCAGCATTCGGTGGTTAATTTGCTGCTGGCGCGATAGCTCAGCTACCGGTACTTGCTGCAACTGTTGTAACCATTGCCGTTGTTGCTCAGCGCGTGCGGTTACCGCCACTGGGCTCATATCCGTTAATTCTACTCCGCGGCCTTGGTTCAAATAAGCCTGATAAATGCTATCAGCGAGCTCGCTAAAAGCTTGATCAGCACTAGCCGCGCGGGTAACCGCAGTGGCGGCTGGCGCATCAGCGCTAGCAGTATCAGCACCACTACTAGCACAGCCTGAAAGGGTTACCGCTAAGGCAGCAACTAAAGCCGTTGATAAGTAAGACGAAGGGGTACGCATAGGTTCTCCAAAAAGACATTTATTTTGCTACACTACTTTTTTGCTACAAAGCTTGGCAGAATAGACTAACCAAACATAACATTGTGCGGGGCCAACGGATAATTGCAAACATTAATCGACCGATACGCGTTTTTTTTCGAGGAATTTACCAGGTAGGTAAGCGACCATGACGGCACAAGCACAATCAGGCGTATACGCAGAACCTAATTTGCACGGCATCACGTTACTGTTGAACGTGATGACTGATGAGGTGGATACCGTGCGGCGTAAGCTGGCGCGGATTCCCATGTTGCTCGAAGGCCTAGATGCACGTTTCTCTGAAGCCATGCTCAATGGCATGGTGGCCATCGGGAGTGATTATTGGGATATTCTTTACAGTCATGTGCGGCCGTTACAATTAACTGGCTTTCCTGAGGTGAGCGATGGCGACCGACAAGCGCCGCGGGAGTCTTTTGATTTATTACTCAACATTCGTTCAGATCGGTTCGATGTTAACTTTCAAGCAGCTCGCACCTTACTTGAATGGCTCGGTCATGACGTCGAGCTCGTTGAGCAGATCACCACCTTCAGATTTATGGATGGCCGTGATTTATTGGGCTTTATTGAAGCGCCTGATAACCCACGAGGGCTGCGTCGTCGGCAAGTGGCCCTGGTGCAGGACGATCCTGTGTTTGCCGCCGGTAGCTACATTTATTTGCAGAAATTTCGGCACGATTTGCGCCGCTGGGAACAGCTCAGCACCGATATGCAAGAGCATGTGATGGGGCGCAAAAAAGTCACCGGCGAGCGCATCAGTGAAGCCTTGCTAAGCCAAGTCAGCCACAGTCGCGCCGCGCGGTTACTGGATGCCAACGAGCAACCGTTAGAGCTGCTGCGGCAAAACATGCCATGGGGAAATTTGCGTGAGCAGGGCTTGTTAGGCTTGTATTGCACCGGCCAACCCAGCCACCTGCATACCTGGCTCAAACAACGTTATCTGGCCGATAGCCAAGGTGATTACGACCCGCTGCTAGATTACCTCGAGGCCATCAGTAATAGCGCTTACTTCGCCCCGTCCGTTGATTTCTTACAGCAACAAGGGCAGCTCTAACTGACGCTATCGAACAACTGTTGCACGTTGCGCATGGTTTCTTCAATCTGCGCAACCTTCACCGGGGCAATAAAAATAGTATCGTCGCCGGCAATGGTGCCGAGCACGCCTTCTTGCTTGCCCACCGAATCTAACAACCGCGCAATCAACTGGGCGGCGCCAGGGGTGGTACGAATGATCACCATCACATCATTGTGTTGAATATCTAAAACAAGCTGCGTTAATGGCGCATGGGTGCTCGGGATGCCTAATTCTGCGGGTAAACAATAGACCATTTCTTGGCGCGCATTGCGGGTGCGCACGGCGCCGTATTTGCTCAACATACGCGACACTTTAGACTGGCTAATGTTAGTAAAACCAAGCTCTTTTAGCTGTTCAACAATCTCTCCCTGCGAGCCATAACACTCCTCTTTGAGTAGCGCTTTGAAGGCTTCAATTAAATCAGCAGCTTTAGGGTCGGCCATGCGTATATCTCTCTATGATTTTCTGGTTGCTAGTTATTATTATGGATTTACAGAGTAGCTGCTGAGTGTACAGCAATACAAGATAAGCGCCTAGTCAGGCGGTCGCCCGTTGTATTTTTCGCTAAAAGAGAGTAGAGTTTTTGGCCTAAATTTCCCCACATAAATGGATGGAGTCTGAGATGAAAGTTGCAGTTTTAGGTGCAGCCGGTGGTATCGGTCAAGCACTATCATTACTTTTGAAAACCCAATTACCAGTTGGTACAGAGTTGGCTTTATACGATGTAGCGCCAGTTGTTCCTGGTGTTGCTGTCGATCTCAGCCACATCCCAACGGCGGTTAGCGTAAAAGGTTACGGCAAAGACGACCTAGCTTCTGCGTTAGTGGGCAGCGACATCGTATTAATCCCAGCTGGTGTACCACGTAAGCCAGGTATGGACCGTTCTGACCTGTTCAACATCAACGCTGGTATCGTTGCTAATCTGATCGAAGCTATTGCGGACAACTGCCCAACGGCTTGCATCGGCATTATCACCAACCCAGTGAATACTACTGTTGCTATCGCTAAAAAAGTGTTAGAGAAAAAAGGCGTTTACAACAAAAACAAATTGTTTGGTGTGACTACCTTAGACGTGATTCGTGCAGAAACGTTTGTGGCTGAAATTCACGGTAAAAACCCAGCTGAAGTCACAGTTCCTGTGATTGGTGGCCACAGCGGCACCACCATCCTGCCATTGTTGTCACAAACAGGCCTAAGCTTTACCGACGAGCAAATTGAAGCGCTAACTAAGCGTATTCAAAATGCGGGTACTGAAGTGGTTGAAGCTAAAGCTGGCGGCGGCTCTGCTACCTTATCTATGGGCCAAGCAGCAGCGCGCTTCTGCTTGTCACTGGTGAAGGCACTGCAAGGCGACAACAGCGTCGTAGAGTGCACTTACGTTGAAACCGACGGTAACGATGCCTTGTTCTTCGCTCACCCAGTTCGCCTTGGCGCTAACGGTGTTGAAGAAATCCTGTCTTACGGCGAATTAAGCGCTTACGAAGAAAAAGCCAAAGCCGACATGTTAGACGGTTTGAAAAACGACATCCAAATTGGTTTAGACTTCGTTAAGTAAGCTAACCCATTGAAGACGTTCAAGCAGAGCCTAATGGTACCTAGTGCACTTAGCGCTCTGCTTGTTATCTGTTATTACCTGCTAACACCTTGGCATTCCGCCTGGTTTATGGTCACCGCGCAAGTTTACGCAGGCGCTTGGTGGCAACCCCTCACCGCCAACCTGATGCATCATGACCAAGCCCATTTGTGGTTTAATGTCGCTGGCATTTGGATTGCTTGGCTGTTATTTCCGGCCCAATTGCAACGAAATCAAGATTGGTGGATCCTGCTCCCAGTAGCCATTGTAAGTAGCCTGAGCCAACTCTGGTTTGCCCCAGGCCACGAAATCTATGCCGGCTTTTCTGGCGCCTTGTATGGCTTATTCGCCTACGCCGCGTTGCAAGATGCGTTGGCTAAACAATGGATCGGCGCAGCTATCGTGCTAGGTATCCTGATCAAAAGCCTGCTTGATTTTAGCTTTCCTAGCTTGGTTGAAGGCATAGCTCTGTACGCCCATAGTGGCGGTATCGTCAGTGGATTTGTGCTAGCGCTGGTGGTTTTTCGCTGCTCCCAAGCAAAAAATAGTGTACAATCTGCGCCATGATTTTACTTATGGCAGCTAAGCAGCACTAAGCAATGAACCTAAAACAGATCAATGCGTTAATGGCCGAAGACATGGCCGGCGTCAACCAATTAATTGGCAGCGAATTACAGTCAGATGTAGCACTGATTAACCAACTCGGCTTATACATTGTGAATAGTGGCGGCAAACGCTTGCGCCCACTGTTAGCAGTAACTGCCGCACGTGCCGTGGGTTACCAAGGCCATGGCCATCTCACGTTAGCCACCATCGTCGAGTTTATCCACACGGCTACCTTGTTACATGACGATGTGGTTGATGCTTCTGAATTACGCCGCGGCGAAAAAACCGCCAACGCCGTATTTGGCAACGAAGCCAGCGTACTCGTCGGCGACTTTTTATACACGCGCGCCTTTCAATTAATGGTCACCTTAAACTCCATGAAGGTGATGAAAATCCTAGCTGACGCCACCAATATTATTTCTGAAGGCGAAGTGCTGCAGTTGATGAACTGTAACGACCCGGACACTACAGAAACC
Source organism: Pseudidiomarina sp. WS423 (assembly GCF_050750165.1). NCBI lineage: Bacteria > Pseudomonadati > Pseudomonadota > Gammaproteobacteria > Alteromonadales > Idiomarinaceae > Pseudidiomarina > Pseudidiomarina sp. WS423. The sequence continues at coordinate 116,760 of NZ_JBOJLN010000003.1, forward strand.
AGCTACTTTGAGGTGATTTACGGCAAAACCGGCAAACTGTTTGAAGCGGCCACCCAGTTAGGCGCGGTACTGGCGGCTCAGCCGGAACCCGTCGAAGCTGCCTTAGCAGCCTACGGCCGCCACCTTGGCACCGCCTTCCAACTGGTCGATGACTTGTTAGATTACACCGCCGATAGCGACACTATGGGTAAACAAGCCGGTGATGACCTGGCCGAAGGTAAGCCAACGCTGCCACTGTTGTACGCCATGTGGCACGGCAACGATAGCGAAGCTAACCTGATTCGCCAAGCCATCGAGCAGGGCAATGGCCGCCAGCATTTAACCGCAGTACTAGCTGCCATGCAGCGCACCGGCGCACTAGAATACACCCGTAACCGCGCCGTGGCCGAAGCCGAATTAGCCCAACAACAATTACAACAGCTACCGCCATCGCCTTATCGCGACGCACTGCACGCTCTCGCCGCCATCGCCGTGGACCGGATCGCGTAGCGCACGAACAGCAAAGCGCTCGAACAGCGCAGCGGACGAATACCGAAAAACGCACTTTACTCGCCTCGCGAGTTTATGTACAATTCGCGCCCAGATTTAAATAAAGAAACCCTCACCACCTCGGTGAGGATCAATCGGAGAAAATCTATGTACGCAGTATTCCAAAGTGGCGGTAAGCAACACCGTGTAACTGAAGGCCAAATCGTCCGCCTGGAAAAGCTGGAAGCAGCCACCGGTGATGTGGTTGAGTTCGATCAAGTATTAATGCTATCGAACGGTGACGACGTTAAAATCGGCGCACCTTTTGTTTCTGGTGGATCTATCAAGGCGGAAGTTATCAATCATGGTCGTGCAGACAAAGTGAACATTATCAAGTTCCGTCGTCGTAAGCACCACATGAAACGCCAAGGTCATCGTCAGTGGTTCACCGAAGTGAAAATCACTGGTATTAACGGTTAATTAAGGAGTAACGACAAATGGCACACAAGAAAGCCGCAGGCTCAACTCGTAACGGTCGTGACTCAGAAAGTAAACGTCTGGGTGTGAAACGCTTTGGTGGTGAATCAGTATTAGCTGGCAGCATCATCGTTCGTCAACGTGGTACTAAGTTCCACGCTGGTGACAACGTAGGTATCGGTCGTGACCATACTTTGTTCGCGTTAGCGGACGGCAAAGTTTCTTTTGCGGAAAAAGGTCCTAAAAACCGCAAATACGTAAGCATCGTTACTGAATAATTTCAGTTTAAACGAGCTCACGAAAGAAATAAGAAACCCCGTCCGATGTGGCGGGGTTTTTTCATGTAAGCAGGTAGGTAATCATGAAGTTTGTAGATGAAGTTCAAATTCGCGTAGAAGCAGGCGACGGCGGTAACGGCGTGGTAGGCTTTCGCCGTGAAAAATACATCCCAAAAGGGGGACCTGATGGGGGTGATGGCGGCGATGGCGGTGACGTTTATCTAGAAGCTGATGAAAATATCAATACCTTAATTGATTATCAGTTTGAGCGCTTTCATCGGGCTCAGCGCGGTGAAAACGGTTCAGGCAAAAACTGTACTGGTAAGCGTGGCGAAGATTTGGTGCTGAAGGTGCCTGTAGGTACCCGCGCCACCGATATCGAAACCGGTGAAGTACTGGGCGATTTAACTCGCCATGGGTTACGTAGAATGGTCGCTAAGGGCGGCTTTCACGGCCTTGGTAACGCTCGTTTTAAGAGCTCAACCAACCGCGCCCCTCGGCAAAAAACCATGGGTACGCCGGGCGAAATTCGTAACCTGAAGTTAGAATTAATGCTGTTGGCTGACGTCGGTTTGCTGGGCATGCCAAATGCTGGTAAATCTACTTTTATTCGTTCGGTATCGGCGGCAAAACCTAAAGTAGCGGATTATCCGTTTACCACCTTGGTGCCTAACTTAGGCGTGGTACGTCCGGTGCCACATGCGAGCTTTGTGATCGCAGACATTCCAGGCTTGATTGAAGGTGCTGCTGAAGGTGCTGGCTTAGGTATTCGTTTCTTAAAGCATCTTGAGCGCTGCCGTTTGTTATTACATCTTGTTGATTTGGCTCCCTATGATGAGACAGATCCAGCTGAGCAAGCAGTAACTATCGTGCAAGAGTTAGAGAAATACAGCCCTGAGTTGGCTGCTAAACCGCGTTGGTTGGTGGTGAACAAAGTAGACTTGCTGTCTGAAGAAGAAATAGCTGAAGGCATTGCTCGAGTGAAAGAAGCTTTGCAATGGGACGGCCCAGTTTATCAGATTTCCGGCTTAGCTCATGTGAACACGGACGCTCTGTGTAAAGAGATCGTGAATTACTTAGAAGCACTGCCCAAGCCAACTCCAGAAGAAATGGAAGCCGAGGCCAAAGCTAACGTTGAGTTTAAGTGGGATGACTATCATAAGCAGCAATTAGAAGCTTATGAAGATGACTACGATGACGAAGACGATGATGACGATTTTGACGACGATGATTATGATGTCGAGGTCGTTTACCAGAAATAGGATGGAAAGCCCATGTTAATTGCTCTTGTTGCTGCGATGGCAGCCAATCGTGTGATCGGTAAAGATGGCGATATGCCATGGCATTTGCCAGCTGAACTGAAACACTTTAAGCAAGTAACCTTGGGCAAGCCTGTGGTGATGGGCCGTACCACCTATGAATCTATTGGGCGCCCATTACCAGGGCGCACCAACATTGTTTTAAGCCGTAAACATCAGCAGCCTTATACCGATGAACTAGGCGTGATTTGGGTGAATAGCCCGCATTATGCGGTGCAAGCTGCCGGCCATGCCGATGAACTGATGGTTATCGGCGGCGGCCATGTGTATGCTGAGTTTTTACCTCGCGCCGACAAACTCTACCTTACCAAAATCGATTTAGACACCGCTGGCGATACCTATTTCCCTGATTACCAAGCTGTGGCAGATTGGGACCTCATCGAAGCCGTTGAACACCCCGCCGATGCCAGTAACCCGCACGCATTTGTAACAGAAGTTTACCTACGCAAGAGTTAACGGCGAGATCGGAACGCAGCGCCTTTAAAGTGTAATCATTCTGTAAAGAGCTCCGCATTAGTTAACATTTTATTCCGTTGCAAGCCCTGGCCACGCTCAGTAATATGATTGAAACAGTTGATAGCTAAGATCAGCTAAAAGTTTTACTGAAGATGTGAAGGGTAGGGTTGCGGTGCAGCGTTCTAGTTATTATGCAGTTCAAGTGACAGTCATGTTAGCCGTGGTGCTAACGACACTTGTGGCTGTGCGCCCGGCGCAGGCCAAACCGCTGTTGCAACCTTACGACGAAAACCTCGTTCTTAGCCTATGCAGTTATGTGCGCGCCAACGATAGCATAGGTTTTCGCGACAAGCTGCGAGACTACCGTCTCCGTATCCGCGATATCTATAGTGACGTGCGTTGTAACCATAACACCATGATCCAATTCGCAATCGAACATCGTGCCGATGACATCGGCCGCCTTTTGGTGTTAAGCCTTAGCCCACGAGATTTAGCCGCCAATGGCGATGTCGATTGGGTGCGCCAACATAGCAGCAGCGTAGAAAAACCTACCAGCAGTTTGGCTAACGGTAATGTCATTGAACTGTTACGGCAGCGCATCGCTGACTATTCCCAAGAATAACCATCCAGCTTAAATAATCATTTACAGTTTAACGCTTCCCAGGCTCTGTGCTTCTCGTTACACTTAGGCAACTTGTTACAATCGGATAACAACCTATGAGAACGAACGGAATGTCCACCATGCTGCTGACCAAACTAGCAGTGGCGTCTAGCTTATTGATGAGCTTGCTGTTGCCCGCCGTTGCGCAAACCGCACCTGAAGTTGACAGCACAGCTGCTACTAGCAGCACCCCCACCAGCAAATTAACCGGCTGCTACCTCAAAGGGATCAGCGAGCAGGTACAATGCGGAAGTTTATCGGTACCGCAAGATTATGCGGCGCCAGACGCTAAACAACTGACCATTAACTACGCAGTGTTACCAGCCGTCAGCGAAAGTAAACGTCCCGACCCCTTATTGATTTTAGCTGGTGGCCCCGGCCAAGCAGCGGTTGAGTTGGCGCCCATGATTAATCGCATCTTCGCTGACGTGCGCAAACGTCGCGATATTTTGCTTATCGACCAGCGCGGTACCGGTCAATCCGAGCCACTGAGCTGTAGCCTGAGTCACGAGCAAGAATTGGTAAAAACCGATGATGATGTAAAACTAGATGAGATGGCGCGTGAGTGTTTGGCGCAGTTTGAACAATACGATCTCACCCAGTTCCATAGCTTGCATGCGATTAAAGATTTTGAGCAAGTACGCCAACATTTGGGTTATCAACACGTTAACCTCTATGGCGGCTCTTACGGTAGCCGCGCCGGCTTAATCTACCTGCGTGAATTTCCGCAATCTGTGCGTACTGCTGTACTCGATGCCGTGGCACCACCTGAGGTGATTGTCGGGCCGTTCGGTCGTCATGGTGCTGACGCCTTCAATAAATTATTAGAGCAATGCCGCGCGAGTAGTGCCTGTGCGGATACCTTCCCTAACTTGGGCGACACTTACGTGCAGGTGTTAAAGCAGTTAGAGCAACAGCCGCAACTGATTAGCATTAAAGACCCGCTCACTAATGAGCCGTTAGAGATCATGGTCACTGCCGGGCGTTTTAGTAGCGTCATGCGGGTGGGTTTGTATCATCCCACCACCCGCCAAATGTTGCCGTACGTGATTGATCAAACCGCCAAAGCTAATTACACCCCGTTAGTGGGCTTGTTAGGCACCACTACTGCCCAGGCAGAAATTTACATGGGCCTGATGCTGTCCGTGCTTTGTAGCGAAGATCTAGCCCGCGCAACCCCAGAGCTGCTTGCTGCCGACGGCGATAATGATTTTATCGGCAGTCGCACCGGTGATGCTTTTGTACAAATGTGTTCCGTTTGGCCACAGGCCGAGCGGCCGAGCGAATGGTTCGTCCCAGTTGCAAGCGATATTCCAACGTTACTCTTGTCTGGCCGCTTAGATCCGGTCACGCCACCTACCTGGGGTGCCTTAGCGGCGCAGACCTTAACCAACAGCCGTCACGTGATTGCTGAGCATGGTTCACACACTATTGTTAGCCACACCTGTGCTAACCAATTAGTAGCCAAGTTCTTGGAAACTGCTGACCCAGCCGGGTTAGACACCAGCTGTATTGAAACGAAAAAGGCCGTGCCTTTTATTTTAAACAGCAACGGCAAAGGCTTATAGGGGGCTAGCATGATTGAAGTATCTGAACTACGGAAAAGCTTCGGTAAGGTGAATGCCCTCAATGGCTTAAGCTTTGTGGCCCCGGAGGGGCAAATCACCGGCTTGCTAGGCCCTAATGGTGCCGGCAAAACCACTTGTCTGCGTACCATTTACGGCTTGCTTAAGGCCGATAGTGGACATGCCCTTATTGATGGCATAGATACCAGTAAGCAACCCCTTGAAGCGCGTCGCAATATTGGCATCTTCCCGGATAAATTCGGGCTCTATGAGCGGCTCACCGCGCGCGAGCAAATCGCTTATTTCGCAGCCTTGCACGGGTTTAGTGGTGGCCAGCTTGAACAAGCAACCCAAACCGCGATTGACCGCCTAGATATGAGCGCCATCGCCGACCGTAAAGCCCAAGGCTTTTCGCAGGGTCAGCGAATGAAAGTCGCGCTGGCACAGGCTATTGTGCATCAGCCCAAGCACCTGATTTTAGACGAACCAAGCCGCGGCTTAGATGTGATGAGCACACGTATTTTGCGTGATCTGCTGCGTGATTTAAGAGCCCAGGGCACCAGTATCCTGTTCTCTAGCCATGTGATGCAAGAAGTCGCCGCACTGTGCGACCAAGTGGTGGTGATAGCTGCCGGTAAAGTAGCAGCGCAAGGCACCACCGAGCAATTATGCGAACTCACGGGTGAAACGGCTTTAGAAGAAGCCTTTGTTAAAATTATCGGAACTGACGAGGGCATTGCGGCATGAGCAACCCCATTGCAACTGTATGGCGTAAAGAACTGAAAGATGCCCTGCGTGATAAACGCTCGGTAATGGCGGCGATGTCTTATGCCTTTTTTGGTCCGCTGTTCATGGCCGTGGCCTTTTATTTTCTTATCAGCCAATTAACCGATCCCAGTGATGTCGAAATTGATATCAGTGGCACGGATCACGCACCGGCGCTGGTCGAACACCTGAATCAACAGGGTATCGTCCAACGCGACAAACCTTGGCCTGCCGGTACTACTCCTATTGAGCTGGAGATTCCCGCCAACTGGGGCGAGCAAATCGGCAAAGGTATCCCCGTTGAAGTGATCATTACCGCGGATTTCAGTGCGCAGAAGCAGACCACAGATTTGCGTCGTCTGGAAAAAGCCATCTCGGCTTACGGCAACCAAATTGCTTTTATGCGATTACAAATGCGCGGAATTGATCCAAATGTCGCTAATCCGATTACTTTAATAAAGCATGACACTGCTACTCAAGGCTCGCGTGCAGCATTGTTGATGGGGAGTGTGCTGATTTTCTTCTTGATGTCAGTGTTTTTCTCCGGCATGAACGTAGCGATAGATATTAGTGCTGGCGAACGCGAGCGCAATTCCCTGGAACTACTGCTAGCGCAGCCGTTAAGTAGTCACCAATTGGTGTACGGTAAAGCGCTGGCAGCTAGTTGCTTTGCGATGTTCGGGGGCGTGTTATGCGTGTTGTTAACGCCTTTAGTGTTTCAATTTTTGCCGCTCCACGAAATCGGCATGAGCGTGTCCTTGTCGGCCGCTGATCTACTGCTCATCATTGCCCTGTTAGCCCCCTTAGCATTACTGGCTACGGCACTGCAATTGTTTGTGAGTTTCCGCGCCAAGAGCTTCAAAGAAGCCCAAACCTACATCTCGCTACTATTGATGGTGCCGATGATTGCAGTGTTTGGGGTAGAGTTTGCGCGCTTAAAAAGCCCAGCACTTTATTACCTACCAGTTACCGGACAGCATCAAGCCCTGTTAGATTTAATCAAAGGTGAGTCATTACAGTGGCTGCCATTGGGTTTAAGTGCCTTAGCGACACTGGTGGTATCTTGGATATTGATGCGCTTGATTGGCAAAATGCTTGCCAGCGAAAAAGTGGTGTTCGGGCTTTAATAATTAACGATGAACATAGTAATAAAACCGTTGGCCCAGTCGGCGAAACCGCGCGAATGGAAAGCGCGGTAACGCCGATTGATAAAACGGTAGTGCCGGTAGCTCAGCGCCCATGGCCAGCTGAGCTACCCGCTGCCCCGCCAACTGAGTAAAAGTCACGCCCGCCCCACAGTAACCCATGCTGGTAAAAACCCCCGTGCTTGGTGAATAAATCCGCGGGTAGTCATCCAAGGCCACACTCACCCAACCACTCCAAAAGTACTCGGCTTGAATACCACGCAAACAACTGAAGGTATCGGCCAAGGCGGCTAGTAAGTGCTCACGATAGCGCGGTTTATCCGCATCTTTGCCGGTAATGGCACCACGTCCGCCAAACAAGAGACGCTGATCTGGCAGCAATCTAAAATAATATTTCAGCGCTCGGGTATCCATTACCAAGCGTTGACTCGTCAGTTTGATGGTGGCTAGCTCGGTTGGGGTTAGCGGCCGCGTCACCACCACACTCGATAACACCGGCAGGGTGCGCCCCTGAACACTTGGATGTAAGTTCTGGGCGCTGTAGCCATTGCTAGCAATAATCACTTTGGCGCAGCGAATGGTGCCCGCTGGCGTGGTGAGATGATGCTGTTGCTGCGGATCGGTATGCCAGTGTTGCACCGGAGTATGGCTGCATAGTTGGGCGCCGGCCTGGTCGGCCTGACGGGCAACGCTAGCGGCGAGTAATAGCGGGTTTCGCCAAAGCGTTTTGCCCACGTCGCATAACCTAAGCGGCCGGTACCCGGCATGGCAAAGCCGGCATTACGGCTAGAGCACCCCCAGCCCAGTTGGTTGGCTTCTAACACCACCACCTGCTGCTGATAGCGCTCGGCCAATTCTAACGCGGCATTGAGCCCGGTGTAACCGCCACCGATAATCACCACATCGGCGTAGTTTGGTAACGGACCCGCGGTTGCGGGCCAGCTGGTGTGACTGTGATCTTGCCAATAGCTTGGCGCAGGGGGCTGCTGCGGACCCGGACACGAATCATGAAGCGGGTCGTACATCATTATTTAAATCTCAAGATCATCTCGCCGGCGCTACAGTAACAAATACCGTCACATACCGGGCAGTGATAGCCATCGTTGACGGATAAATCGTACCAACGCTTACCATGCTCTTCGATAAGCTCACCGCCGCAACGAGTAAAGTATTCAAAGGCAGCGTTATCTGGGCTTTGCATCCAAATGTGCGCCAAGCCGGCACGACAGCCAAGCTTCTTCGCTTCGTTAATGCTGCGCTCTAGCATGCCGCGACCAATCCCAGCGCCGCGAATATCAGGATCCACCGCCACGCATTTAAAGTAGCACATCTGCTCAGGGGCCACCGGCCACTCTGCCGGTGTACAGTGGTCATCTAACTCCCAGTTACCCGGCGCAAAGGTCAATCGGATGCCCGCTAATTGGCCATCCACAAACGCCAACCAATTGAGGTTAATCCCATCTTTGATGCCACGCTCGGCATAATCGGCCAATGATTCATCGGTAAGATAATTATCACCATGAACCTTGTTGCCAAGTTCTATCACGGCGTCGAAATCAGCCGCGGTAAGTTGTTTATATGAAACCATAAATAGCTACCTTGCTAAGCAAGTAAATGTAAACTGCAGTTTAGCGCGCTAGTTTATCATTGTTTTTTTACCTACGCCCAATCGCTCGATAAAAAAGGCTGCCGTCCAGAACCTGAACGGCAGCCTGCAACAAATAAGCTTTAACTTGCTTAGTAACGGTAATCGTCAGATTTGAATGGCCCTTCAACCGTCACATGAATGTAGTCTGCTTGCTGCTGGGTAAGTTTGGTCATAACCCCACCAAAACCCTGCACCATGTAACGCGCTACTTCTTCATCTAACTGTTTAGGCAACACTTCTACCCGCAATTGAGCCGCTTTATCGGCAGCTGGCAAGTCAGCAAATTTCTCGCTGAACAAATGCATTTGCGCCAATACTTGGTTAGCAAAGCTGCCATCCATGATTCGGCTTGGGTGGCCTGTGGCATTACCTAAATTCACCAAACGTCCTTCAGACAACAAGAGTAAGTGGTCACTAGCATCATCGCTACGATAGATTTTGTGAACCTGTGGCTTCACTTCATCCCAGCGCCAGTTGTCACGCATAAACTTGGTATCAATTTCATTATCAAAGTGACCAATGTTACAGACCACAGCAGTTGATTTAAGCGCCGCTAACATGTGCTTGTCGCACACATTCACGTTACCCGTGGTGGTGACTAGCAAATCGGTGTTTTGTAACAAATCGCGGTTAATGCCATCAGCGCTGCCAGTGTTAACACCGTTCAGGTAAGGCGACACCACTTCGTAGCCATCCATACAGGCTTGCATCGCACAAATCGGGTCTACTTCAGTCACTTTAACAATCATGCCTTCTTGACGGAGGCTAGCTGCAGAACCTTTACCCACATCTCCGTAGCCAATAACTAACGCTTTTTTACCAGCCAACAAGTGATCAGTAGCGCGCTTAATGGCATCGTTTAAGGAATGGCGGCAGCCGTATTTGTTATCGTTCTTAGACTTGGTGACAGAGTCGTTGACGTTAATCGCAGGTACTTTCAGCTCACCATGCTTCAACATTTCTAACAAGCGATGCACACCGGTAGTGGTTTCTTCGGTAATACCATGAATCTTGTCTAGCATTTGTGGGTATTTTTGATGGATCAGCAAGGTTAAATCGCCGCCGTCATCAAGGATCATGTTGGCATCCCACAATTCGCCGTTCTCATGGCAAGTTTGCTCTAAACACCACTCGTATTCTTCTTCGGTTTCGCCTTTCCATGCAAATACTGGCACCCCAGCTGCTGCCATAGCTGCCGCAGCGTGGTCTTGGGTAGAAAAGATATTGCACGACGACCAGCGCACTTGTGCGCCTAATTCAATCAGGGTCTCAATTAACACAGCTGTTTGAATGGTCATATGGATACAACCAATAATACGCGCACCAGCCAGTGGCTTGCTATCCGCGTATTTGCGACGAATGGTCATCAAAGCTGGCATCTCTGTCTCAGCAATGGCAATTTCTTTGCGGCCCCAAGCGGCCAAATTAATATCTGCTACTTTGTAATCTTGCATGTAAAACCTCGTTAAAACCGCAAGCCCAAAGCTCACGGCGTTGTTGCCTTTACCCAGCGAATTCTGGTTGATGCTGTAATCGGATCAGCAGCTGTTGCTGGCGATCGGGGCTCAGGCGTGGGCCAAAATTAGAAACGACCTCAGCTGCGGCATGGCTTGCCAATAGTCCGCAAGCGGCTAGGCTATAGCCGCGGGTGATGCCGTACATCATAGCGCCGGCAAACATATCGCCAGCACCGTTGGTGTCGACTGCTTTAACCTTCACGCCAGGCACCGCTACTTGGCGGGTACCGTCGCCGAGTAGGGCACCGTCTTTACCTAAGGTAATAGCCACTAAATGAGCGCGCTGCTGCAATAGCTGCATGGCTTCTTGTACGTCATCAGTACCAGTTAGGATCCGTGCTTCTTCCTGATTGCAGAACATCACGTCTACGCCACCATCAAGAATGGCTTCGATGCCGTCACCAAAGTATTTCACCATGGCAGGATCGGAGCAGGTCATGGCAATCTTGGTACCGTTAGCGCGCGCGATTTCTTTCGCCCGGGCAATGGCTTCTAGAGCAATCGGCGACGTCACCAAATAACCTTCAATATAAAGGTACTCGGCACGGGCAATGGCCGCTTCGTCTAATTCAGCTACGGATAAGTCGGCAGTGATACCTAGGTAGGTACGCATGGTGCGCTCGGCATCAGGCGTGACCATCACTAAACAACGACCGGTTTTGCCTTGGTGCTTCTGGCTGCCGGTGTTGGTGGTGATACCTACGGCTTCTAAGTCTTCGCAATAGAACTTACCGGCTTCGTCGTCGGCTACTTTGCAGCAATAAAAGGCTTTGCCACCAAATTGGGCAAAGCCCACTAAAGAGTTAGCAGCAGAGCCACCACCCGATTGTTTCTTTAATTCGCCGCGGTTAGCTAGTTCAGCGATTAAACGTTCTTGGTCGGCGTCTTCAATCAGCGTCATCATGCCTTTTTCGATCTGATGCTGCTGCAAAAACTCATCGGTTACTTCAAATTCTTGATCGACGAGCGCGTTGCCGATACCAACGATATCAATAGGTTCCATCTTGTCCTCAATCGGGCAGTCATGTAAGGTTCTAAAACAAAAAAATCCGGCCGCACAGTATACCGCAGCCGGATTGGTAGGTCGATATTTTGGCTTAAGCTTTAAAGCCGCCTGGGATACCTTTGGTGGTAATACTTACCGCATCATGCGCATGCAATGATTCGTAGTGGTTTACCCGAATCCAGAAGTCGGCAAACCCAGCGTGCTGATGCAATTCATGTTGTAAGCGCCGTGCGGCATCTTCACAGAACATCAGGTTTTGGCCATTGAGGCGGGCAAACTCTTGCTCATCTTCGCGTTTAACCGCTGCTTGAACCGGAGTTTTCAAGGCATCTTCAATGGCATCGATCAACATGATAATCGGCAACTCGTTGGCTTGCTCCGCTAAAGCTACTTTCACTTGGGCGATTGAGCGCTGGCTATGTGGGGTTGCCACGATACCTTGGGTGGTGCCTAACCAGCGATGTACTAACTCGGCATCAACCTCTTGCTCGGTGCCAAACTGCTCGGCAAAAGCTTCTTGAATTAATTGCCGCGCCAACGCTGCCGAACATGGGCAGGTAGACGAGTAGGGCACTTCAACGCTAAGCTCAAGCTGCAGGTTGCCATTATCGTAGCGACCAACTACAGTCACAGGATAGGCTTTCCAACCTTGCTTTTTGCTGATCAACGACTTGCGGCGTAAATGATAGTCAAAACTAAATTTTACATAGGCTTGATCGGCCAAACCTTCGTGACTATCAATAAAATCGTGCAATAATGTGCGCAACGATTGATGGCTTAACACATCGTTATTGGATAAATCTTCCAGTAACAGGTATAAACGAGACATGTGAATGCCTTTCGCTTTCGGATCGGTCAGATTCACAAAGGCATCAACGCGAGCGCTGACTGGGCGCTCTGGCTCGTTGGCGGCACCGACTACCAGCGGCATCTCGATGTTGCTCATGCCAACCCAATCAAGCTTACCCTCGGTTTGCGCGCGGGTTTGATTGGCGATATCTGGCATCATAGTAGGGGTTGCTGTTGGCATGCTGTACGGCTCCAAACGTTACAAATTAGCTGATGTACCCAAAAAGGGTCGGTATTATACTAGATTCAAGCTGATTACGGTAGTTTGCCATACTTGGTTCATTTTTTAGGTTAAACTTTATCGATTGGGGATATCGAAAATCCCATCCCATAACACAAGGAAGCGGACAAGATGTTAGACGAAAAATTACTCACGCAGTATCACGAGCTACTTGGCAACGAAGGCGTGCAAGAAATGTACGAAGCCTTTGCCAGCAATATTGGCGGTTATGTCGATTACCTCACCCGGCTGATCAAAGCCCGTGATGAAGAGCAAACCCGCTCGCAGGCGCACAAAGTTAAAGGCGCGTGTCGTACGCTTGGTTTACGCCAATTGGCGGCACACATGGAATGGCTGGAACGCGAAGAGTGGCACTGGGATCAAGTGGATGACATGTTGGCACAGTGGGTTTTAGAATTACCACTGCACCAACATCAACTACGTCACTGGTTAAAGGCTCGGGGAATTGAGTGACGGTTGTTCTAAATGTTTGATATTGACGTCGCCGACAAAACGGTAACCCTCACCATGAATGGTGGTGATTAAGTTTGGCGAGGTCGTATCACTTTCAAAGTGACGACGAATACGACGAATGGCAACATCAACGGTGCGGTCATTCGGACGTAATTCACGATCAAGCATCTTCTTAACTAAGGTTTCGCGGTCTAAAATTTTACCTGGGTTGGTCAGGAATAATTCCATCGCGCGGTACTCGCTCTTCGGTAACCGGAACATTTTACCATCCGGTGAGAACAAGCAGCGGCTATCGCTTTCAAGGCGCCAGCCATTAAAGTCGTACACAATACTGTCGTGACCAACAGCTTTCTGTTGGCTTTTCAAGGCTTCAATACGACGGTACAAGTTGCGTACGCGAATAATCAATTCTTTGGGGTTGTATGGCTTGATGAGGTAGTCATCAGCACCTAGCTCTAACGCCAGCAGGCGATCTTCTTCAGCATCACGGCCAGTTAAGAACACTAACCCGATGTTATCGTTTTCACGTAACTTTTCAGCAAGCTCGATACCGCTCTTGCCTGGTAGGTTCACGTCCATGATCACCAAATCGATTGCCTGACGCGCCATAATACGCTGCATTTGCATGCCATCGGCAGCATCAAATACATCGTAGCCCTCTTGTTGGAACAAGCGGGTAAGAGTGTTTCGGGTGACAACTTCGTCTTCAACAATCAGTAGTCTTGCGCTCATAATGTCGGTCCAGGAATTCTGTTAACATGTGTTGAAATTTGGTAATAGGAAAATAGTGTAGCATGTAAATTAACATATCGCCCAATTTTTTTCGTACAGCTGTTCGATAATGCCAATCGAAATTTTTATCGGGCCTAGTCGGCGCTAGCCAAAAGTGTTTAATTAGCCACTAGCTCAACCGGTATGGAAATTCTAAAAGCCGCACCGTGATTGGCAATCGGGTCGATTTCTATGGTCCCTTTTAAAACCTGATGCACCAGATTATACACCAAATGCATGCCTAAGCCGGTCGCACCTTGGCCACGTTTACTGGTTACAAACGGCTCAAAGATATGACCACTAATAGACTCAGGAATTCCCTCGCCATTATCACGATAGTGGATCAGTAACCGGCCACTATGGTTGCTGCTGCTGTTATCCGATACAAAACTGAAATGGAGATGAATGTGTGGATTTTCAACTGTATGAAAAGCATGCTGTGCAGAGTTTTGAAACAGCTGCGAAATCACCGAGGCCAGCGGGCCGGCTAAACAACGCACGGTAAGTTGCGCTGACACGTCAATCACAATGTGCACCCGGTCTAATTCTGGATAGCGGCTATGCAACTGCTGCAAAATGTCTTGGCTGAAGCTACCTAGGGTAATCGCCCGCTCTGAATCACTGTACTGCTCTAGCCCTAACTGCTGGAAGGCATTCACAATATCAGCGGTACGACCGAGGTTGCGAGTTACCAATTCTAAGTTTTCCGTAAACGAGGTTAAAAAGTGCTGCATGTCGTCGCTCGTCAGCTTTTTCTCGTTGAACTTAGTTGCAAGGGCCTCCAGCTTGTCTTGCAAAATAGAACTAGACGTCACCGCCAAACCCACCGGTGTGTTCATCTCGTGGGAGATCCCTGAAATCAGGCGACCAAGCGATTGCATTTTGCGTGCCTCAACAATCTCATGCTGATACTGATGCAGCTCATCTACCACATCGGTTAGATCTTGGTTGGCCGCGCGCAGCTGTTGCGTGCGTACCTCAACCTGGCGTTCAAGCTCTTTATTGAGTTCGCTAGCGCGCTGCTCGGCAATATCTTGTTTTTCGATATGCTGCTGAATGCGCTCTAACAGCGAGTTAAAAGCGTGGCTCACTTGGTCTAATTCCGCCAACTGCACTTCGGCTAACTTAGAGCTGTAGTCGCGATTACGGGCAATGGCGTTGATATCAGCTACCATGCTATCCAAGGGCTGGGTAATACGGCGGCGCAACCACAGGCTTAAGGTCCAGCTCAGGGCAAAGCCCGCTGAGATAGCCGCTAGAGTGAGCCCGGTGCTCAGTGCTATGGCATGATCTAGCTCACTGCGCGAACTGCGTAAATAAACGTAACCGAGTAACTTGCCATCCAGCATGATGGGCTTAGCAAATTCATAATAACGCTCGCTTCGTACCGGCTGTGACAGCTCTTGGGCGCGGTCATAACGCACCGGGATCGGACTGCTTTGCTCGGCGTAAAAGCTCGCAAAAAACGTCAAACTTTCGCTGATAGGCTCAAATTTATAGACATGTACATGCTGCACCAAAGGCAGATAGGTGAGGCTGGTTAGCCAAGTATCGGCTTGTTCCGCCTGCGCAAAAACCAGCGCCGGGGTAACATTACGCTCCACATAAGCCACCAAATTACGCGTGTCTTGGCGAAGGTTTTGGTCAATATCACGAACATACATCAAACTAAGGGTTACACTAGCAACCGCCACCAACAAGGTGGTGATGAGAATCACCAGTTGCGTGACGCTGCGTTTGATGGAGCCGATCTGATAATTGACCATCATAAACTAACCGCTATTGCCACTGCCGCTGGCGTGGCTTGCGCTGACGGCTAGCTGCTGGCGCTGATTTGGGCTTGCTGGGACTGGCGCGGCGCACCGATTTAATCGCCTTGTAGACGGCAAATTTATTATCTTGGGCAACCCGTTCGCAATGGCCAAAAGCTTGCTCTATCAGCTCCGGCCAAGGTAAGAAGCGGTTCGCCACCACCCACAACTCACCGCCTTGACACAAATGCTGATTCACCTGCTGTAAAAACTGTTGGCCAATGCTGTAATCCGTGGCTGTGCCCGTGTGAAAAGGCGGATGGCTTACCACGTAGTTAAAGCCATGCTTAAAACTGGGCTCTTTGCTCGCTGCCATTAAGCTATCAGCGGCAATCAAATGGCCCTTCAGCTGGTTGCTACGCAGGGTTTCAGCACAGGCGGCCAAGGCCATTGCACTGACATCCAAATAGCTCACCTCTAACTGCGGTTGTGCTTGTTGCAGCACAGCTCCTAACACGCCATGACCACAGGCAAAGTCAAGCACCCGGCCGTGACTGATGCGGGGCAAATGCTGCAGCAGCATGGCGCTACCTTCATCAATGCTCGGAAACGCAAACACCCCAGGTAAACTAGCTAAAGTTAATGGCGCTTGCTCAGCCGCGCCCTGATAAGTCGTGTAAACAAGATAATCAGCTAGGTCAAACTGGGCTAAAGGCTCGCTGATTTGACAATGTAGCAACAGCGAGTGGTTACCAATAGCAACTTTATGCGCTGCTGTAACCGAGGAGGGTAAATTCTTATGAATACTCTTGATACCACCACGATTTTCACCAACCAACCAAATATCAGTGCCGACTGGCAACAAAGCTCGCAGCGCATCGAGCAGAAACAGCGTTAGGGCCTTTTCTTTAGGTAACCAAACCAACGCAGCTGCGGCAGCTGGCACGTCCGTCAACGACGGTGGTTGCGCGCCAAAATGCTGAGCCACGTGCGGTTGCTGGGCCTGCCATTGCGCTGCATAACCAGCATGTAAATGCCATACCCCTGCCACGTTAAGCTCGCTCACCACACCGGCATCGGGCGCATTAACAAGTAACAACGGCTGCTGGCCAAACTGCTGCTGTTGGCGCAGAACAAGTTGTGAGGGTGGCTGCAATGCCTGCATAAGTTTCTTACTCGCGGTTAAATGGGCTTCTGCGCATAGGCTTCAGCAAAAACATCGACGTTTTCGCTGGCATGCTCAATCACTTCACTATCAAATTGCGCCACATTAAACAGCGCCTCGCCTTCATTAGCCACCGGGATGTTACTAATACCAATCACGATGCCATGATAGGGGCTTTTAATCGCATGCAGCTCTTCGCCGTGGGGGTTTACAGTTTGCGCAATCACTTGGCCCTTGGTAATGGTTTGGCCCAATTCAATTTTAGGGATCACCAAGCCATCGTATTCGTTGCGCACCCAGCCACTGCGATGGGCCACCACCGGCCGCACTTTTTTACGACTGCGCCGACCTTTTAGCATCTTTAACGACTTCATCACGTTCTGCACGCCGGTTACCCCGGCTTTTATGGCTGCATAGTCAAACCGCAGAGCCTCACCGGCTTCGTATAAAATCAGCGGAATACCAAGTTCTGTGGCCAGAGAGCGCAACGAACCATCGCGTTCTTTTGAGTGCAAGATCACCGGCGTACCAAAGGCCTCAGCCATATCTAGCGCTTCAGCGTTATCGGTATCGACGCGAATTTGTGGCAAGTTGCTACGGTGAATGGCGCCGGTATGCAAATCAATAATATGGGTGGCGTTTTGTACCAGCATTTCGTTAAACAAGAAGGCTAGCCGACTACCTAAAGCCCCCCGCTCAGAGCCTGGAAAACAGCGATTCAAGTCGCGTCTATCAGGCAGGTAACGTGACTGCTGAATAAAACCAAATACATTCACCACCGGCACAATAATCACGGTGCCGGCTAATTCTTTAGCATCTAAAATGCCCATCAAGCGTCGGCATACTTCAATGCCATTCAGCTCATCGCCATGAATGGCGGCACAGACCAACAAACAAGGGCCCGGCTTAACGCCATGAAACACCTCAGCATGCAAATCCATCGGGGTATCGTTGTAGAGCCGAGCGGCTGGGATTTTGACGCTATGGCGCGAGCCTGGAGCTATTTTTTTGCCAGCTAATTCAAACGAGCGTTGTTTCATGCAGAAACCCTAAGTCAAAAGGCGGGAGCGGACTTAGCCGCGCCCCTTGGTACGAGTTTTATTGACTGCTGCGTTTTTTTCAATAAACGAAATAATCTGGTCAGCAACATCTTTGCCAGTGGCCGCTTCAATCCCTTCTAGCCCAGGCGACGAGTTAACTTCCATCACCAACGGACCATGGTTAGAGCGTAAAATATCCACACCCGCGACATTTAAGCCCATGGTTTTAGCTGCTTTAACCGCAGTAGCACGTTCAGCAGGAGTTAATTTAACTAAGCTGGCGGTACCACCTCGGTGTAAGTTAGAACGAAACTCACCGGCTTTGGCTTGGCGCTTCATGGCGGCAATTACTTTATCGCCAATCACAAAACAGCGAATATCCGCACCACCTGCTTCTTTAATGTACTCTTGCACCATAATGTGCGATTCCAAGCCCATAAAGGCTTCAATCACGCTCTCAGCCGCTTGCCGGGTTTCAGCTAATACCACGCCAATACCTTGGGTGCCTTCCAGTAACTTAATCACCAGCGGGGCGCCACCCACCATGTCAATTAAATCAGGAATATCTTGCGGCTGACTAGCAAAGCCGGTGGTTGGCAAGCCAATGCCTTTACGGCTTAACAGCTGTAACGAGCGCAGTTTGTCGCGGCTACGAGAAATCGCCACGCTTTCGTTAAGCGGGTACGTGCCAATCATTTCAAACTGACGCAGTACCGCAGTACCAAAGAAAGTAATCGAGGCCCCGATGCGCGGAATCACCGCATCGTAGGTCGGTAAATCTTTACCCTTCATGTGAATTGACGACTCGCGTGCGTTGATGTTCATGTAACAGCGCAGGGGGTCGAGCACATCCACAGTGTGGCCGCGCAGTTCGGCGGCTTCAATGAGGCGGCGCGTTGAATATAATTTGGCGTTACGCGATAGTATGGCAATTCTCATGCGGTGGCTCCAGGCTGGCCAAGTAAATAAGATTTATCAGGGTCGACAACAAAATGGCCGCGCATGGCTTGGCGGCCTAATAGCATTCTAAACTTCATGGTGTCGCGATTGGTTAGGGTTAATTCTACCGGGGCATCGAAGTTGCCCACGTGCAGGCGCGTTAAAATAACATAGCGCATCTCGGTATGACCACCAGAATCTGTGACTTCGCGTTGGTCATGAATTTTGGCTTCACAAACCAATTCACGGTCGCTGTGCTGCTCGGGGTGCAACCAAATTCGCAGCCACTCTTCGCCTTGATTGCTGAAAGGCTCTAACTTAAACGCATGCAAACAAGACGTCCGTGCGCCTGTGTCTACTTTCATTTTTATGGCACCAATGCCCAGCTCCGGCAGTGCTCCCCACTCTCGCCAACCGAGTGTATCCATGAAAATTTCCTTCTCTGCTGCTGCATATACTCAGCAGTTTATCATTGTTTGCTAAATTGTTTGCTAATTAACGCATAGAATTAAAGTGCAAAAGTGCGTTGAATGATCTGCTCAGTAAATTGGGTTTTTAAATAAAAGCCCCTCGGTAACGTCTGAATGAGCTCGCCTCCAGGACCAATCGCATCCGTTAACACCCGGCTATTAGCGGCTTTCGGTCGTAACTGCAGCACTTGCCCTTGGTGAGCAGTAATGGTTTCCACTTGGCCTAGGGCAATGCGGTCCATGTGTTCCTGCCAATCTTGTTGCAACAAGTGTTCTTCTGCAGCAGTAGGCTGCCACAAAAAAGCTGTACCAATGCAGCGTTGCGCTAGCGGGATCTCGCGTCGGCCATCAATCGGAATCCACAGCACGCATTGTAATTTATTGCGCACATTACTGTCGGCCCAAGTTAATCCTGTCACCTGAGTTAGCGGTGTGGTGCACACAAAGGTGGTCTCGAGTGGCTTGCCAGCAGCATTAAGCGGGATGGTTTTAAGCTCCACGCCTAGCTCCGGAAAGTCTTGTAACGCCTGTGAACCGGCGCTTGCACCTAAGGCCGCCTCTAATAATTGTCCGACCCAACCCTTGTTACGGCGTAAGTCGGCCGGCACCGTCAAACCATGCGCTGCAGCCACTTCGGCAAAGCTATATCCGGCCAAAGCACTGGCCTTTTCGAAGAGTTGTTTTAAATCCATTGTTGTTGCCATGGCGCGTATGCGGTACCTTATTTCTTTTAATATTAGCTTGATTATGGAAAAATCTATTCCATAAGTCGAATTTATGAGGGCGCTCGCGTGATAGACGCTGAAGGATTTCGCGCCAACGTGGGAATCATCATCTGTAATGAGCACGGTCAGGTGTTTTGGGCACGGCGGTTGGGCCAGCATAGTTGGCAGTTTCCGCAAGGTGGAATAGATGACGGCGAAAATGCTGAACAAGCTATGTACCGTGAACTCTGGGAAGAAGTCGGATTAAAACCCGAACAAGTAGAGATTGTCTACACCAGTCGCCATTGGTTCCGTTATCGTTTACCTAAACGATTGGTTCGTAAAGAGCAGCGGCCAACCTGTATTGGGCAAAAGCAGAAATGGTTTTTACTGCGGTTAAAATGTCAGGATAAAGATGTTGATGTGATGCAATCGTCGCATCCAGAATTTGATGGTTGGCGGTGGGTGAGTTATTGGTACCCAGTGCGACAAGTGGTGTCTTTTAAGCGCGATGTTTACCGCCGCGTGATGAAAGAGTTTGCCCCATTTGCCTTGGCTCCGTCAGCCAAGAAACCTCGGCCAGCGCGCCGCCGTCGGTAGGCGTCGGCTGCTCCGAAACAAGTATGAAGGCCGCTTATGCCAACCATGTTGCGTGATTTACAACGTATTGTTGAAGCTGTGAATCAAGCGCCAGACTTTGAGCTGGCGCTACGTACCATGGTGCGCCAAATCAAAGCGGCGCTGGATACGGATTCTTGCACCGTCTATGTGGCTGATCACGACCAACAAATGTTTGTGATGGCGGCCACGGATGGGCTCGAAATCCGCTCCGAAACCCCCATTAAAATTGCCTTTGGCGAAGGTGTGATCAGCTTGGCTGCCCGGCGCGAAGAGCCGCTCAACTTTGCCGATGCGAGCAGCCATCCAGCTTTTATTCACATCCCCGAAGTGATTGAATCCCAATACAAAGCCATGTTGGCTGCGCCTGTGATTCATCGGCGTCGGGTGCTAGGTGTGGTGGTGGTGCAACAACATCAAGCGCGCGCCTTTACCAGCGATGAAGAAGCCTTTGTGGTGACCTTGGCGGCCCAGCTAGCGGCGGTTATTGCCCATGCTGAAGCCAAAGGTTTGTTGCATCAGTTTAAACAATCGCCCTGGCTAGAAACCTTTAAAGGCCATCCGGCCGCGCCCGGGGTAGCCATGGGTGAAGCCTATGTGGTGACGCCGCTGGCTCGCTTAAGTGAAGTCACGCCCAAGCGTACCGATATGCCGGAGCACGAAGTACGGCGCTTTCGCTCGGCCGTAGCCCGTACCCGGCAAGAGCTCAACGAACTCAGCGAACGCATGAAGCATCAAGTCGCCGAAGAATCTTTGGCGATTTTTGAGGTCTATCACGCCATGCTCGATTCGGCCTCGCTGGGACAAGAAGTTGAGCAAACCATCAACGAAGGTTGGCGTGCGCAAACGGCGCTAAAAAAAGTCGTTGAGCAGCTCGTAGAACAGTTTGAAAACCTCGATGACGACTACATTCGTGAACGAGCCAGCGATGTTCGTGATCTGGGTCAGCGTATTTTGTCGCACCTGCAAGATCGCAGTCGCCGCCATCTTGAAACCCCAGCCAAATGCATCTTGGTGGCCGATGATGTTACCGCCACTATGCTGGCCGAACTTCCTCATAGCGACATTATTGCCATGGTTGGGGTACGCGGTTCAGGCAACTCCCATGCCGCCATCATGGCGCGTAGCATGGGCATCCCGGCAGTCTTAGGCTTAGCCGATTTAGACATCAGTGAGCTAGGCGGACAAACCCTGATCGTAGATGGCTACAACGGCGATGTATTTGTTAATCCACCTTTGCAGGTGGAGCAGGAATATCAATTGCTGGCCGACGAAGAGCTGGCGTTGCGGCAAAAAGTGATGCAAGGCCGCCATTTGCCGGCTGAAACCACCGATGGCGTACGGGTACAATTGCAACTGAATGTCGGCCTGAACACCGAGCGGGATTGGCTCAGTGAGCTGAACGTGCAAGGGGTGGGCCTGTACCGCACGGAAATTCCTTTTATGATGCAAGAGCGCCTGCCCACAGAACATGAACAAGTGGCTTTGTACGGACAGGTACTCGAACAATTTCGTGGTGCCCCGGTAGTGATGCGCACCCTTGATGTGGGCGGCGACAAACCCCTGCCGTACTTGCCTATGAGCGAAGAGAACCCGTTCTTGGGCTGGCGCGGCATCCGTATGACCTTAGACCACCCTGATATTTTCTTGGTGCAAATCAGGGCCATGCTGAGAGCCTCCGTAGGGCGCAACAACTTACGTATTTTATTGCCGATGATCACCAGCGCCGACGAAGTCGATGAAGCCGTGCGAATGATTCATCAGGCTTACCACGAAGTGGCAGAAGAGCTAGAATGCAGTGTGGACGAACAACTCTATCAGCCGCAAATTGGGGTAATGATAGAAGTGCCAGCGATGATTTATCAGTTGCATTTAGTGGCTGACAAAGTGGACTTTTTCTCGGTCGGCACCAATGATTTAACGCAGTACATGCTGGCGGTGGATCGCAATAATTCGCGGGTAGCAGATTTATACGATACCTATCATCCGGCGGTACTGCATGCGCTGCAGCAAATTGCTCTACGCTGCCAAGAGCTGAATAAACCGCTATCTGTGTGTGGTGAATTTGCTGGCGAGCCAGGTGGCGCCATCTTGCTATTAGCCATGGGCTATCGCAATTTAAGCATGAATAGCTACAACATTGATCGCATTCGCTGGATAATAAGGCACATAGCTGCGGCCGATTTGCCCGAGTTGTTGCACCAAGTGCTGGCCGCTCGCAGCCCCCAACAGGTGCGGCAACGGGTTATCTTAGCCCTAGAAAATGCTGGCTTAGGCGGCTTTGTTCGCGCTGGTGCGTAACGCGCAAGTTCAAGTTGAAAACTAAGGAGCACGAGTGTTACTAACAGGCTGGTTATGGTGTTTAGCCGGAGGCATGGTGGCAGGCTTATTAGCCGGCATGCTGGGTATTGGCGGCGGCCTGGTGATAGTTCCTTTACTGATTTATTTGCTGCCGTTACTCGGCGTTGCCCCTGATTTAGTGGTGCAAATGGCGGTGGCAACCTCGCTCGCCACCATCGTCATGACCACCTCCAGTTCAGCCCGCTCGCATCTCAAGCATGGCCAAGTTAGCTGGTTTTGGGTACGGCGCTTAATTCCGGGGTTGATGGTAGGCGCGGTGATCGGAGCTTGGTTAGCCACCTTGCTGAAACCCGAATGGCTGCAACGTATATTTGCGGTGGTGCTGATGCTGCTTTCCATCCGCATGCTGATTCCACAGCGTGGCGGAGAGTCTCTTACTGACGTATCTAAGCGCTTGATGGCGGTGATTGCTGCTGCAATGGGCACCTTATCGGCGCTGGTTGGTATCGGCGGTGGCTCGCTTACTGTGCCGCTGTTACAACGTTTACGAGTGCCTATTCGACAAGCCATCGCTGTATCATCGGTGGGTAGTTTAAGCATCGGCGTGAGTGCCGCACTAGCGTTTATTATTTTGGGGCAACAGCTAGACAATGCCCATGGCTTGCTAGGGTATGTGCATGTGCAGGCGTGGCTGGCAATATCGATTACCTCGATGCTGTGCGCCCCGCTGGGCGCGCATCTAACCCAAAAGCTGCCGGTCAAACATCTGCAGCGCGGGTTCGCCATTTTCTTAGTTATTATCTCGTTAAAATTAGTTATAGGATAATTCATGTCATCCGAAGTTTTGCACCACCCTTACATCGACCCCATCATTGTTAGTGTTGGGCCTTTAGATTTGCGTTGGTACGGGCTGATGTACTTAGTGGGCTTTTTGTTTGCTTGGTGGTGGGGCAATCGCCAATGCAGAATGTCTCATTATGCCGCCCAAGGTTGGACCGAACAGCGCTTCAGTGATTTACTGTTTTGGGGCTTCATGGGCGTGATTATCGGTGGCCGAGTGGGCTATGTGATTTTCTATCAGTGGGCCTACTTTGTTGATAACCCCCTGTATTTATTTGATATCACCAGTGGCGGCATGTCGTTCCATGGCGGTTTACTGGGGGTGATTACGGTCTTGTGGATTTTCGCCAAACGCAGTCAGCAGAGCCTGTTGGCTATTGGTGACTTTGTTGCGCCGCTGGTGCCCGTTGGGTTGGGGGCAGGACGCATCGGTAACTTTATTAATGGCGAGCTCTGGGGGCGCGTCAGTGATGTGCCTTGGGCTATGGTATTTCGCGGCGCCGGTGACTTACCACGACATCCGTCGCAGCTGTACCAAGCCGCTCTCGAAGGCCTGTTGCTGTTTTTGGTGCTGGCGCTGTTCAGCCGCAAACCACGCCCTACCGGTGCCATTGGTGGCCTCTTTTTAGTGGGGTACGGGTTAGCCCGCTTCGTGGTGGAATATGCCCGCCAACCCGATGAGCATCTTGGCTACCTCGCCTTTGGTTGGTCGATGGGACAATGGCTAAGCGCGCCTATGGTGCTGGCCGGCGTCGGCTTAATGATCTATGCCTATCGTGCGGGTGCAGGTACCAGTGCCAGTGCTAGCAAGAGCAAAGGAGCAAACCGATGAGACAATACCTCGATTTGTGCCAACGTATTGTCGATGAGGGCGTCTGGGTCACCAACGAGCGTACCGGCAAACGCTGCCTCACGGTCATCAATGCGGATTTAAACTATCGCGTTGATCTGAATCAGTTACCCTTAATTACCACCCGCAAAAGCTATTGGAAAGCGGCGATTGCGGAGCTACTAGGCTATTTGCGCGGGTATTCCAGTGCCGCTGATTTTCGCGCCTTAGGTGCACCAACTTGGGATGCCAACGCGAATGAAAACCAAGCGTGGCTCGACAACCCTCATCGTCGTGGTACCGACGACATGGGGCGAGTGTATGGGGTACAAGGCCGAGCGTGGATGAAGCCCGATGGGGGCACGGTGGACCAACTGCGTAAAGTGGTGGATAACCTCAGCAAGGGCTTAGATGATCGCGGCGAAATTATCAGTTTTTATAACCCCGGTGAATTTGACTACGGTTGCCTGCGCCCATGCATGCACACCCACAATTTTTCGCTGTTAGGCGACACCCTGTATCTCACTAGCTATCAGCGCTCGTGCGATGTGCCACTGGGGCTAAACTTTAACCAAGTACAGGTGTTTACGTTGCTGGCTCTTATGGCGCAAATTACCGGCCATAAACCGGGTATTGCTTACCATAAAATTGTGAACGCACACATTTACGAAGACCAGCTGCAACTGATGCGCGATGTGCAACTCAAGCGCGAACCTTTTGCCTCGCCGCAACTGCGCATTAACCCAGACATCAAAAGCCTTGAAGATCTCGAAACCTGGGTCACCCTGGATGATTTCGCCGTCGAAGGCTATCAATGTCATCCCCCCATCCAGTATCCATTCAGCGTCTAAGGCCGGCAACGTCGGTCTTGGCTAATAGCTAATAGCTAACACGCCATTTGCTTGTCACAGGAGATCAGCATTGAGTAAGCAACGATTTTCAGGAATTCAGCGGGTGTATGGCCAGCAGGCTACTAACCACTTCAGTGAGCAACATATCGCTGTGGTTGGGCTGGGCGGAGTCGGCTCGTGGGCGGTTGAAGCCTTAGCTCGCAGTGGCGTAGGGCAGTTAACCCTGATTGATTTGGACGATGTTTGTATCACCAATATCAATCGCCAATTGCCGGCGCTTACCAGTACCGTCGGGCAGCTCAAAACGGAAGTGTTAGCAGCCCGGGTACGGGAGATTAATCCTGACTGCCAAGTGCATATCATCGATGATTTTTTAACTGCTGACAATCTTGAAACATGCTTGGGTGGTAGCGTGACCGGCGTGCTGGATGCTATTGACAGTGTGACCGTCAAGGCGGCCATGATTGCTTGGTGTAAGCGGCGCAAATTGCCTCTGGTGACTTGCGGTGGCGCCGGTGGCCAAGTGGATCCGAGCCAAGTAACGTCCGCTGATGTGGCGAAAGCCACGCAAGATCCCTTGCTCGCCAAGGTGCGCTCTATGTTGCGCCGTAATTACAACTTCTCGAAGAATCCTAAACGCAGTTTTGGTGTGACTGCGGTCTATTCCACCGAGCAGCTACGCTATCCCACCATCCTTGCGGATGGCAGCCAAGAATGGTCGCATGCTAAACCTGGCGCTGGCAGTATGCGCATGGATTGCAGTACCGGCTTTGGCGCCGCCATGCCAGTGACCTGCACCTTTGCGATGCATGCAGTCGCTTTACTGCTCAATAAATTAGCCGCCAAAGCGAATGCTTAAGGCGGCTAACACGAAGACCAGTCAGTTTACACCATAGGACGCACACTCTTACCATCTTCACCGGTACGCTGGAACACGCTGTTGATCCGTGCGCTGCGGACAATCAGCCAAGTTAAGCCAAACAAACCAAGGCCTAACACAGCCGCCAACCAACGCCGATAAGTGGTGGCATTATAGACCCCGCCATTACCCACAGCGACGGGCTCGAGTGGCGCCAACGGTAAGTTATAGCGCTCGGCTAAGCCTTTGATACCAATCATATGGATACCCGGCGTGCCTTCGCGAATAAAGTGTCCCATCACGGTTTCTACCGCAAAAGCGCGCGCTGGAGCATCGTAAATCAGCCCTGATTTAAACTGATCATCAATCCCTGGCGGGCCCACAATGGTGGCACCACCACCAACGTTAATAAAGGCTTTGTACTTCTCACCTTCAGCGTATTCACGAAACAGGGCAACGCGTTCAGCAACGGCTTCTTGGTAATCTTGTGGTTCTAATAACGGAATATCAGCGCGATCGATACTTTGTTTGATCAGCGCAATCCCCTCTGCCGACAGATCCACACCACGGTCCTCTACGCCACCGATAGATACTGCAATAGGTTTTAACGAGAGCTTGCCGCGTTGGCGTAGCTCGCGTTCCATATCAATCCAGAGCAAGCCCGGCACGTTCGCGCCCCATTGTGAAGACGAAGCCGAAGCAATGATGACCGGCTCGGCACCAATCGCTTCGATAGCTGAATACACCGCAAGGTTCATGGCCGGAAACGAGCCAGATACGGTCACCGCCACCTTGTCGCCTGGTTCAACGCCGGCTTGCTTCATCAACTTCACCGCCACTGCCGCCCAGTTCGGGTTAATGGTGGTTTGTTTGCTTTCACGGCCACCACGAGTAGTGGTTACCGGGCTGGTCGATACCCCAATCAAGCCAGAGCGCTGCGGATCAAATTCCGGATTAATCGGTTCACGCTGGGCCCGAATCGGTTGCAAGGTATCCATGGCATCACGCATGATGCGAGCTGCAGTAACCATGGTGGTGTAGTTTTCTTCTACCACGGGGTCGCGCTGTTGTAGCTTTTCTGCCAGCAAAAAGGCAGACAAAGCGGCAATCGTCAGAAACACTAAACCCCAGGTAGGTACACCACTCGAGCGCCAATAAATTTTCGTATATTTCGCCATCTGTTACTCCTTACCAACCTGGCATCTGAAAGGCTTGGCTGGCTTCATAAGCGGCCAGTTGATCGGGCATTAAAATAATCAAACTTAAACGTACCAGCACTGCGGTCACTGCAAGACCGCAGAGGGTTTGCAGTACGCCTTGGCGGTCAAACCAAATGGCAATCAAGCCCGGAATGATGTAACCAATTAAATTAGTCTCCATCACCGACATCAGTAGATTTGATTCCAGCATCGCGACTTGCGCTTCGCCTTCGCCTGAGGTGCTGCCCACCATGTCGAGATCAACCCAAGTGACCAAATTAGCTAAAAACACATCAAACAGGCCGGCAATTAAGTAACCGGTTAAAATCATGATGATGGTTTGCCGACGCCCATAAATCACCGCAAAACTAGCCACGGTGCGCACAATCAAATAGGTGAGTAGGGCGGCAAATAAGGTTAACGCTATGCTCATCGGATTGGTGAGTTGCAGCGCCATATAGCCCGGTACCACCAAGCCACCTGCTGCTAACCCCAGCATTTGGCTTAAAAACAACGCAAAGAATAAACCGATACCAATGGCAACGGCCAAAATGTTGAGTGCTATCATACGTGAACCTCTTCAACTGCACGGTTATGGAAAAAGCGTGCGATTTGTTCGCCGCCACCGTGAATATTACACATGCCTACAATCACCGCATGCTGCCCAGATTGCTCTAAAATATGTTCAATAACTTCGGTCACAGGTGCGTTTTCTAACACCAATAACCGCTCCGGCGGGATCCCGTGCTTCAGCGCCGTCCGCACAAACAACAAAGTACCGCTACCAATCAGTAAGTATTTATCGGCTGGCGTCCATTCGGCTGCAGCTTCGGCCATTTGCTGACTACGATGGGGGCGATCGGCCCGACAGTTAATCAGTGCGATACGTTTGCGCGGTTCGCCATCTTCTGTTTGTGCTGGCGCATGGAGCTTCAGGATATTCTCCCAAATCGAACCGGTAGATTCCGGGTCGTTAGCAGCAAAGGCATTGACGAACATCAAGTGACGATTAAAGTAGTTGATTTTTAAGATTTGCATGGCGCCGGCTTCGGGCTCAAGGGCCAGCATACCTTGCAGCGCTTGTTGCCGGTCGACCCCAACAAACTCACAAATCTTCAGTGCCAAAGCGACGTTTTCGGCATGCTCGCGATACTTAAATTGGCTCATGGTGTCGGCATCAATCGCCTCTACCTCTGCTAAGCTCACCGCGTGCATGGTGCTGCGTCTATCCGCCGCGGCATCGCTAAGAATAGAGAGCAAATCGCGTTCGGCAGTAAACATATCACCGCGCACACTGGTACTGCCGGCTAACGCCAAAGCAACATCCGTTTCGTTCGGGCCCATCACGTCCAAATGGTCCGGCCGCGCATTGGTGATCACGCCTATATTAGAGCGCACCATTTTCAGCTCGGTTAGCGATTGATAATGAGGCTGCAGGGCCATGCACTCAATGACCACGGCTTGGGGCTTGAGTGCCGCCATCCGCTTTAATAAGCGCATCTGCTCTAGAATATTGGCTCCAGCAATCCGATAAATCGGAAACTCACGGCCATCAGGGTCGGTCATCGCTGCGGCTGAACCTGTGGTTTTGGCACAGGTACGAATACCACCACCACGCAAACCGGCGGCAATTAGACGAGTGACAGAAGTTTTGCCACGGGTGCCATTCACATGAATGCGGATGGGAATAGAACGTAGCGTCCACCGGTGGCTGAGTGCTTCAAAGGCAAGCAGCACTACCAACGTCAGCCATAGCCCTAACATCAGCAGCAGCATGGTTGGAATGTATTGGAACATCTGATCGGTCATATCAGCTCCATCAGGTTATCGAGTCAGAATACTTGCTCAACTCAGTCTAGCTGCTTCTTAAAAAATTGCTTCTTCAAGCAAACCAGCTAGTTACTAGGGTCTTTACAATGCAATCATTACGAACTGATCTACGCTTTAATACAACCAACAGATGATGACTTTACCTAAGCTTTACCCTTGATTGCAGCCACCACAGCCTGCAAACCATCGCGTCGCGACTCACTGATGTAGTCATCTAAATGTAACGCCTGCAGATAGGCCGCCAAATCAAACGCTTCTAGTTGCGTGGGGCTGGCGCCTTGCAACGCTTGCTTGATCAGCTGTAACAGACCATGAATGGTGCGCGATTCACTACCAAGCTCAAGCTGTAAGGACGCAGTCTGCGGTGCAGCGGTTGGAGTGGCGGGGCCGCTGGTGCTCGCCAGCCATTGGCATTGCAACCATACCTTAGCTTCGCAGCCAAACACCTCAAATTGCGGTTGCTGCAAGGCCGATGTAAGGGGCGTCTGCTTAGCTAACAGCACCAATTCGCGCAGCCGCTGATCGGGCTTCACAAAACTCGTCGCCAGTTGCTTGAGATCGGATTCAGAGAGGATGCCGTACATGATATGAAACAAACCTTGCTAAGAAATATGGCGGTAAGAGTACCATTTTTGCTGCGAAAAATGTTAATCTTGCAGAGTCTAAATCCATTTTTGAACTGAAAATAACACAACAGGAACGACACCATGAAAGTATTAGTGGCGGTGAAACGCGTCATTGATTACAACGTTAAAGTTCGCGTCAAAGCGGACCAATCAGACGTTGATCTAGCCAATGTCAAAATGGCTCTTAACCCGTTCTGTGAAATTGCGGTAGAAGAAGCTGTTCGTCTTAAAGAGCAAGGCCATGCCACCGAAGTTGTGGTGGTCAGTATTGGTCCTAAAGCAGTGCAAGAGCAACTGCGTACCGCCTTAGCGCTAGGCGCCGACCGTGCTATTCAAGTTGAAACTGATGAACTACCAGACTCACTTGCGGTAGCTAAGTTATTGCAAGCCGTGGTTGCCAAAGAAGAACCACAGCTGGTGATTCTGGGCAAACAAGCTATCGATTCAGACAACAACCAAACCGGGCAAATGCTTGGCGCCTTAACCGGTATGCCACAAGGTACCTTTGCCTCAAAAGTGAACGTTGCTGAAGGTAGCGTGCAGGTCACTCGTGAAATCGACGGTGGCTTACAAACGGTGAAGCTGCAATTGCCAGCTATCGTCACCACCGACCTACGTTTAAATGAGCCGCGCTACGCATCTTTGCCAAACATCATGAAAGCGAAGAAGAAGCCGCTAGATGTGATGAGCGCCGCCGATTTAGGCGTCAACGTAGCCCGTACCGTAAACTTATTAAAAGTTGAAGCCCCAGCAGAACGTAGTGCCGGTATCAAAGTGGCCGACGTTGCTGAGTTAGTTGAAAAATTAAAAAATGAGGCAAAAGTGATATGAGCATTCTTCTCATTGCCGAACACGATAACGCTAGCTTAAACGCAGCTACGCTAAAAACCCTAGCCGCAGCCCAACAAATCGGTGGCGACATTCACGTGCTAGTTGCTGGCGCAGGCTGCCAAGCGGTCGCAGAACAAGCTGCACAAGCTGCTGGCGTGAGCAAAGTATTGCTCGCAGATAATGCCGCTTATGGTCATTTCTTAGCTGAAAACTTAGGCGATTTAGTAGCTGATTTAGGTAAGAACTACAGCCATATTCTGGCTGCTGCAACCACCACCGGCAAAAACTTCATGCCGCGCGTTGCCGCTTTGCTAGATGTAGCCCAAGTATCAGACATCATTAGCGTAGAAAGCGCCGATACCTTCAAGCGTCCGATCTACGCAGGTAACGCCATCGCCACCGTACAGGCTACTGATGCCATCAAAGTCATCACCGTGCGCGGTACTGCCTTTGATGCGGTAGCAGCCGAAGGCGGCAGTGCCAGCGTAGAAGCCATCGACGCCGTCTTTAACTCAGATAAAGCTGAGTTTGTTGGCGAAGAACTAGCTCAATCTGAACGCCCAGACCTAACCGCCGCCAGCGTGGTTATTTCAGGTGGCCGCGGCATGCAAAACGGCGAAAACTTCCAGTTACTCGAAAAAGTAGCAGACAAACTAGGTGCAGCAGTGGGCGCATCTCGTGCAGCCGTAGATGCCGGCTTCGTACCAAACGATATGCAAGTGGGTCAAACCGGTAAAATCGTTGCCCCAGACCTGTATATCGCTGTTGGTATCAGCGGTGCTATCCAGCACTTAGCAGGCATGAAAGACTCAAAAGTCATCGTCGCCATCAACAAAGACGAA
The DNA here is from genome assembly GCF_050750165.1 of Pseudidiomarina sp. WS423. Taxonomy (NCBI): domain Bacteria; kingdom Pseudomonadati; phylum Pseudomonadota; class Gammaproteobacteria; order Alteromonadales; family Idiomarinaceae; genus Pseudidiomarina; species Pseudidiomarina sp. WS423. Next base: position 148,074 of record NZ_JBOJLN010000003.1, read on the forward strand.
GAAGCACCGATCTTCCAAGTAGCCGATTACGGCTTGGTCGCTGATTTGTTTGATGTATTGCCGCAGTTAGAACAAGCGTTGTAGAAGAGACGTGATTCGTGCTTCGTGGTTCGTGGTTCGTGCTTCGTGAAAGACGAAAGACGAAAGACGAAAGACGAAAGACGAAAGACGAAAAGAGAGGGCCTTCGGGTGGGCAACCATCCGGAGGTTTTTTGTTGCAAAACATAACCACCACCCAACAGCGCCTCGCTCCAATATCCAATAGCTAATGTCTAACAGCGCCCTTGCTCTTATCCAGCTACTTTTTTAACGAAGCACTTGCATATTTCTAACTCATCGGACATGATTGACTGCATAACATCCTAATAGGATTAGGTGGCTAACATGAAAAGAAGAACAACTATGCTAAAAAAACTACCTCTCGCGACCGCAATTACGCTCGCACTAGCAGGAACAGCAGGCGTACAAGCAGCAGAATTCGATGTTGGTGACGTTAAAGTCAAATTCGATTCAATCATTTCTTACGGCGCCGCTTGGCGTATGGAAGAGCGCGATATGCGCGTTATCCACCCGGGTAATATGGCCGGTGGTTTAGGCCAATCTGGCGTCGCCGACGACGGTAACTTGAACTACGACAAAGGCGACATGGTGTCGTCAGTTTTCAAGGGCGTTCACGATTTAAGTATTGATGGCGGCGATTACGGCGCTTTCTTCCGTTTCAAATACTGGTATGACGATGTTATCAAGAACAATAACGTAGCTCAGGGTCATACGGGTACCAACTATTTCCCAGATGTTACTCTGAACAACGATGCATTAGATGACTACTCAACGGGTTCCGGTTTTAAGTTGTTAGATGCGTTCGCATACGCCTATTTTGATATCGGTGATATGCCAGCTAACTTGCGGGTTGGCCGTCAGGTATTGAGCTGGGGTGAAAGTACCTTTATCTTCAATGGTATTAACGCCATTAATCCGGTAGACGTGAACGCAATTCGTCGACCAGGAGTGGAAATTAAAGAAGCCTTGTTGCCAGTAGGCATGGTGAACCTAAACATAGGTTTAACTGACGAAACCAGCTTAGATATGTTTTATCAGTATGAGTGGGATGACTACAAACTAGATGGTTGTGGTACTTTCTTCTCTACCATTGATATTTTAGGTGGCCCAGGCTGTAACAAAGTGACCCTGAACCCGCAATTAGTGCCTGGTGACCCAGACTCTAACCTAAGCGATCTTGAGTCAGTACAGTACGGTACCTACTTAGAGCGGGCGCCAGATATCGAGCCAGACGATGGCGGCCAGTACGGTTTCGCGATGCGTCACTATGCTACCGACATTGACGTTGAGTTTGGCTTGTACTTCATGAACATTCATACACAAACGCCAATCATCTCAGCATACAACTGGACCAAGCAGCCAACTCCGGCGCTAAGTCACCCAGATGGTATTCCAATTGCTGGTCCTGATTACGTGCTTGAGTTCCCTGAAGACACCAAAATCTTCGGTGCCAGCGTAGCAACTACCGTAGGCGACTGGTCTGTTGGTGGTGAAATGAGCTATCGCATCGATATGCCAGTGCAAATCAACACCACTGAGATTTTGTCGACCGGTTTACGTGCAGGTGTTCCTAGTACTTTCAGCAACCGTATTCAACGCGATGAAAACGGTCTGATTACTAACCTAGGCGAACTGCAACACGGTTACGATGAATACGATGTCTCGCAGTGGCAGATGTCAGGTATTCGCTTCCTAGACAACGTGTTAGGTGCCAGCCGCGTTACCTTCATCGGTGAAGTTGCGATCAGTAAGGTGCACGGTTTAGCCGGCTTAGATGAACAGCGTTACGGCCGTAACCCAGTGTACGGCAAATGCTTGAGCGTAGCTGACCAAATGCAGTTGGGTAACCCGGCTCCAGCGGGCGATATCAACTGTGAAGGCTTTGTCACCAGCACCTCGTGGGGCTATCGCGCTCGTATCGTCGGTGACTACAACAACGTGTTTGCGGGTTGGAACATGCAACCAACGTTGGCGCTAGGCCACGACGTGAAAGGCTATTCAGCTAACTCAAACTTTATCGAAGGTCGTAAAACCATCGGTTTGAGTGTTGATTTCAGCTACTTAAGCGACTATAAAATTGGTATTGGTTACAACATCAATACCGGCGGTGATTACGAGCCAGCTTCTGACCGTGATTTCGCAGCCATTAGCTTCAGCTACAGCTTCTAAGCAAGCGGGTTACAGCAACATGAATCAAAAACCCGCCTTGGCGGGTTTTTTTCTAAGTAGTCTTTAGCTCAATAAAAGTCCAACAGTTAGGGTCGATGAACAATGAAAACGATAATGACAACAGCCCTTGCCCTGGTTGCCAGCGCTCTGGTTTACGCACCAGCGCAAGCCGCCAATAGTGAGGCGCAGAGTAAACAGCAGTTGCTCCAACTTGAAGATGTCTTTCAATTAGAATACGCCAGCAATCCAGCTATTCATCCGTCGGGCGACTACACAGTCTTTGTGCGTAACTTCATGAATATCATGGCAGATCGTAAACAAGGAAACCTATGGAGGGTGAACAACAAAGGCGAATTACGACCACTAACGGGTGGTGATGCGCAAGACCATTCGCCCACTTGGTCTCCCGATGGCAAGCAATTAGCGTTTGTGTCAAATCGCTCAGGCAGCAATCAAATTCACTTGTACTGGACCGATACTCGCGAGCATGCACCTATTACCCGCCTAACCAGCAGCCCTAGTAACCTATCTTGGTCACCGGATGGTAAATGGTTGGCCTTTACTATGTTCACGCCGCAGCACAAAGCTGCGCCGGTAAGCCTACCGGGCAAGCCGCAAGGCGCTAATTGGGCTGAGCCACCGCGTTACATCGATAAAGATAATTATCGCGCCGACGGAGCTGGCTACACTCCAGATGGTTACAGCCAAATTTATGTGGTACCTACTACCGGAGGGTCACCTCGACAGTTAACCTTTGGTGATTACAACCATGGTGGCGCGTTGGCGTGGAGCGCCGATGCCAAGCAGTTGATCTTTTCCGCTAATTCTCATGCTGATGCGTTCGAGCAACCCAATAACTCTGAGCTCTATCAGCTCACCCTAGCAACCGGTGATATTCAACAACTGACCGATCGTCAAGGGCCCGATCATTCACCGGTGATAAGCCCCGATGGCAAAAAGTTAGCTTGGTTAGGCTACGATGATACCTACAAGAGCTATCAGCTCACTCATCTATACGTGATGGACCTTTCTGGCCAGTCACCTAAGCTGTTAACTCAAGATTTTGATTATAGCGTAGGGCAGGTGAAGTGGGCCGATGATAGCCGTGGCTTGTATTTTGCCTACGATCGCGAAGGTAAGGGCCATATTGCCTATCAGAATCTCAACGGCAAACGCCGCGTGCTCAGTGATAGCATGGGAGGCTTAAGCTATTCACGGCCCTATAGCGGCGGTCAATTCGATGTCAGCAGCAGCGGTGATTTAGTCTATACCCTAGCGAGCGCCAATCGGCCTGCCGATTTAGTGCTACAAACCAGTAAAATCACTCGTAAACTGACGGCGCTCAACGATGACTTATTGAACCATAAAACCTTGGCGCGTATCGAAGAAATTTGGTACGACAGCAGCGTCGATGATAATAAAATCCAAGGTTGGATTGCCTATCCGCCAAATTTTGACCCAACCAAGAAATACCCGCTGATTCTGGAAATTCATGGCGGCCCACATACAGCTTATGCAGGGTCTTTTGCCGCAGAAATTCAGTTAATGGCGGCGCAAGGTTACGTGGTGCTTTATACCAACCCGCGCGGTAGCACCAGCTATGGCGAAAAGTTTGCCCAAGAAATTCACCACAATTACCCAAGCCATGATTATAACGATCTCATGGATGGTGTGGATGCACTGATCAGCAAAGGCTTTATCGATGAGCAACGTTTATACGTTACCGGTGGTAGCGGTGGCGGAGTGCTCACCGCATGGATTGTCGGGCATACGGATCGCTTTGCTGCGGCAGTAGTAGCTAAACCTGTTATCAACTGGTACAGCTTTGTGTTAACTGCTGATATGTATAACTATTTCAGCAAGTATTGGTTCCCTGGTAAGCCCTGGGAGCACCAAGAGCACTACATGAAGTATTCACCTATCAGCTATGTCGGTAACGTGACCACGCCTACCATGTTGCTAACCGGTGAAGCCGACCATCGCACCCCGATTTCAGAATCTGAGCAATATTACCAAGCGCTGAAATTAGCCGGTGTCGAAACTGCCATGGTGCGGGTGCCAGATGCTCCTCACGGCATCTACGCCAGACCCTCGAATCTAATGGCCAAAGTAGCGTACATCCTGCATTGGTTCGAGCAACACCAGCCAAGCGCTAATTAGTGTGCTCAAACTCGGCTGTTGCTTTACGACCATCTAAGTAAAGCAGCAGCTGATGTTTTAATCGTCGCCATGGGTGACGTTTCACCTGACGCCGATCGGCTACAGACTTAATATCGCTGCCATGGGTGTGAGTATTGTCTACCGTGTACGGTAATAATCCATAAACCTGTAACCCCAGTTCATGCTGCCACTGTATATCTACATCAATTGGGCGAAATAAAGGTGGGCGTTGGGCTAATAGCCGTTTGGCTCCGGCCAAGCTGATGACTTGTGCACAAGCACCAATCGGTGGTTTACGATAGCGCACCAAATCAAACTGCTTGATAGCACGGGTTGTAATAGCGGGCTGTTGCTTAAACGGAGCGGCAAGTTTTAACACGTGCCACGGCTCAGACACTGCTGCAATAGCCTCATGGATGTCTTTGAAGTCCGAACTAAAACAAACATCGTCTTCTAGCACCACGGCATAATCAAGTTGATGGTCAACAATGTATTGCCAAGCCTTGAGGTGCGATAAATAACAGGCAATTTCACCAGCCGTTAACTGATAATGAAACTCGCGCTGACTACGTGAGGTATCGATGACGGCCGATAGTTGCTCCTGAGTAAGCTCTTTGCCCCATACCGCATCGATGCGGGTATAGGGCATGCCTAATTGGTCAAGTTGCTTACTCACGTTCAACCATCTATCGGTAGAATGCTTAAGATTAATCACTAAAATCTGTGCGGATAACGACTGCTGCATAGGGTTATTTCTCTAACGGTTTGTTACTTTTTTGGGTTTTGTTCACGCTTCGCGCGGTACGCCATCTCGTAGAGCTTGGCCTCGGTTAAGAAAAAATGAAAGGCATCGATATTGGCTTTGATAAAGCCACGCCAACCCGACCAAATCATTTGTCGACCTAGATAAAACTTTAAAAACATCAACGGAAAAATCAGCAGCAAACGCGGCAAACTACAGGGCCGGCCTTGCTCCAGCCGTTGCTTGGCTTTTAGCAACGAGTATTTATTCAGCTTGTCCATATAGCCGTGCGCGGTATCGTAACCGTAATGCTTTAAATAAATCGGCAAATAGGCAGTCGGCTCTTCTACCTCAATGTGCTCATGCACAATCACACTGGTATCCATCTTGCTCTTATCACGACGATACACCCGCCGATACTTATGATGGCGCGCCTTTTTCAAACTATGCCCCATAAAAATGTCATCATGATGAATCCAAATGCCATTGATATCGCCCTGCGCAATCCGTTCGCGAATCATCTGCAAGCCACCCTCTGGCATCACCTCATCGCCATCTAAGTTCAAAATCCAGTTGTGGCTGCATTGGGTAATAGCAAAAGCTTTTTGCTTGGAGTAGCCAGGCCAATCATTGTGGACAATACGCGCCCCGTGACGCTTGGCAATTTCTAAGGTCGCATCGGTCGAGCCGGAATCCACCACTACAATCTCATCGGCCCCAGCCACACTGCTAAGAACCTCGTCTAAGTGTTCAGCCTCGTTCAAGGTTATTACAAAGACACTTAAGGGCGGGTAGTTGGGTTGCTGTTGTGCAGAAGCTGTCATAGCGTCCTCATTAGTTGTCGTGATTCGATAAGTCTTCGGCTTGCTGTGGCCCTTATTATAGCCAGTTAGACAAGAAAAATAGTCAGTTAATTGCAATTTAAATTACGTATAATGACGTGCGATAACTACTAATAAAGAGTAAAGGGAAGGCTTATGCAGCTTACGTTAGACAACGATTGGCAACCTTGGTTAGCGCAACAACAACAGCAAGCCTATTGGCCTCCGTTGCAACAACGGGTACAGGCAGCGCGTCAACAGAACCTCGTTTATCCGCCCGCAGCGCAAGTGTTGCGCGCTTTTGAGCTCACGCCATTGAGCCAAGTACAAGTGGTCATTATCGGACAAGACCCGTATCACGGACCTGGCCAAGCCCATGGTTTAGCCTTTTCTGTGGCCGACGGCGTCGCCATACCACCGTCGCTACGTAACATTTATAAAGCTATCAAACATGATTTTGCCGACTATCAAATACCCACCAGCGGCAACTTAGAAGGCTGGGCCAAACGTGGAATCTTATTGCTAAATACCGTACTCACCGTCGAGCATGGCAAAGCACACTCCCATGCCAAGTGGGGCTGGGAAAACTTCACCGATGCCGCTATTCAGGCCGTATCAGCGCAACGCGAAGGAGTAGTATTCATGTTGTGGGGCGCCCACGCACAGAAGAAGGCTGCGCTCATAAATGACTCGCGCCACACCATTCTGCAAACCGTTCATCCGTCGCCGTTATCAGCGCATCGAGGTTTTTTCACAGCAGGGCATTTTGCCACCACAGCAAAACTCCTCAACCGCTCCGGGGCCGAGTTATTTGCTTGAGTAAGAGCAAGAGCGCTGTTAGCTGTTAGACATTAGCTATTGGTAAAAGCAAAGGCAAGAGCGCTATTAGCTGTTAGACATTAGCTATTGGTAAAAGCAAAGGCAAGAGCGCTATTAGCTGTTAGACATTAGCTATTGGCAAAAGCAAAGGCTGGTGCACGGGCGGCACCAATATCCAATGACTAATGACCAATAGCGCCTTTGCTTTTACTTACAATTCATCGAGATCGGCGTCGAAATCGAAATCAATGTCACGAAGCTCATCGCGTAACCGATACTTCTCCTTCAACATTTCAATTTCTCGCCATTTGCGAGGGGCACTGCGTTTACTAGACTTTGATTCAACTTGCTGTAGCTCTTGTGAATGATCCATGGGACACTCCGGCTTTTCTGTTGGTTGTTGTTCTAATAATTTGCACAAGAATCGTACTCTTGTACTTGTAGCGCAGCATTTTTATAACACGACTTGCTGGAAATGTGAACAGGTAAAAGCAAAGGCGCCGTTAGCTGTTAGATATTAGATATTGGTGGCGTCCACGCACTCGCCTTTACTAATAGCTAATAGCCAATAGCTAATAGCTAACGTCTAATAGCCAACAGCGCTCTTGTCTTAAACCCCAAATCCACGTATAATCCGCGGTCACAAATCGTTCTTTTACAGCACAGGTAATTTGGTATGCATCCCATGTTAAACATCGGTGTGCGCGCAGCGCGTGCCGCCGGCAAAATCTTAGTTAAAAACTTCGGCGTAGAAGTTGACCTCAACGTAGAAGTTAAAAGTCAGAACGACTTTGTAACTGAGTTAGACAAAGCCGCTGAAAGTGCCATCATTCGCACCATTCAAAAGGCCTACCCAGATCACTCATTCTTAGCTGAAGAAAGCGGAGAATTAATGGGTAAAGATGCTGATCATCAATGGATTATTGATCCATTAGATGGCACCACCAATTACTTGCGCGGTATCCCTCACTTCGCTATTTCTATCGCATACAGCTACAAAGGCCAGGTACAAGTTGCCGTGGTTTACGATCCGCTGCGCGAAGAACTCTTTACCGCCACCAAAGGTGCGGGTGCACAGCTAAACGGCAAACGGTTACGCGTTAAAGCTCAGCGCGACCTTAACGGTGCCTTGTTAGCTACCGGCTTCCCATTCAAACGCAAAGACATGACCAAAGAATACTTAGCGGTATTCGCAGCCTTGTTTGAGCACGTGGGTGATATGCGTCGCAATGGGGCCGCCGCCCTTGATTTGGCTTATGTTGCCGCAGGCCGCATCGATGGCTTCTGGGAGTTCAGTTTGAAGCCATGGGACATCGCCGCCGGACAACTGATTGTGCGTGAAGCGGGTGGTCTTGTGGCCGACTTTGCTGGTGGCCATAGCTTTATGACCAGCGGTCATACCGTTGCTGGCAACCCGAAAGTGGTGCAGCACCTCCTGACCAAAGCGCGTCCGCATTTACCTGAGTCACTTCGGAAGAAGAGCAAAGACGATATTAGCTGTTAGACATTAGATATTAGCGCCACTCCGGCGCGAGCTAATATCCAATAGCTAACAGCTAATAGCTAATATCGAAGTTGGGGTTTAAAACCATGCTAAATAACATTCGGATTGTGTTAGTCAACACCAGCCACACCGGTAACATCGGCTCGGTTGCTCGTGCCATGAAGACTATGGGGCTTACGCAGCTGACGTTGGTTGATCCGGTGCAAGCGCCGGATAGCCAAGCATCGGCGCTAGCCGCTGGTGCTACCGATGTGCTGTTTAACGCCAAGATTGTTGGCAGCTTAGCTGAAGCCATTAGCGATTGTGGGCTAGTGGTAGGTACCAGCGCACGTAACCGTACGCTCGACTGGCCGTTGTTAGGCCCGCGCCAAACTGCCACGCAAGTGCTGCAAGAAGTGCCTAACTACCCTGTTGCGCTGGTGTTTGGGCGCGAGAGTAGTGGTTTAACTAACGAAGAGCTGCAGCAGTGTACTCACCATGTGCATATTCCTTCTAATCCGGATTACAGCTCACTGAATTTGGCCATGGCCGTGCAAACCCTGGCCTACGAAATTCGCATGCAGTTTTTAGAAGGCCAGCAAGCAGCAACGGACCCTGCCGCAGAAGCTGCAGAATATCCGCTAGCTGAGGATCTAGATCGCTTTTATACGCACCTAGAACAGACCCTTTCAGCCACCGGCTTTATCATTAAGCAGCATCCCGGCCAAGTGATGGCCAAATTGCGGCGGCTGTTTACCCGTGCTCGTCCTGAGGCAGCCGAACTAAACATTTTGCGCGGCATTTTAACCTCAGTAGACAAGAAGATGAAGTAACGCCACGGCTGTTATTGGGGCCCTGCTGGCGGTGCCGATAATGGCCTGTTGAATACTTGACTAAAATACTCGGGTATGACAAAATTGCTTCCAGAATTAACAGGAGGCAGAAAGGCTATGCGCTTAACCTCAAAAGGCCGCTACGCGGTCACCGCAATGCTCGACGTAGCTTTGCATACAGCTCACGGACCTGTGTCTTTGGCAGATATTTCTGAGCGCCAAGGCATTTCTCTGAGCTATCTTGAACAATTATTCTCGCGCTTGCGTAAACAAGGCTTAGTCAGCAGTGTGCGTGGGCCTGGTGGTGGCTATCGATTGGGCCAAGAGCCGTGCAATATTTCCATCAGTGCGGTGATTCAAGCCGTTGATGAAAGCATCGATGCCACGCGCTGTCAGGGGAAAGGGGGCTGCCAAAGTGGTAGTCGTTGCTTAACCCACTCGCTCTGGACAGGCTTAAGTGAACGGATAGAAGACTTTCTAACCAACATCACCTTAGCCGAGCTGGTCACCCAAGAAGATATTAACCGCGTTGCTCAGCGTCAAACAGCGATGGTGAGCGAGCAGAAAAAGCGCGAATACAACATTGCATTGCAAAGCCAATAAGCCTTAACGGCTTGCTGTATGGCAACCAAGGAGTAGCACTGATGAGATTACCGATTTATTTCGATTACGCAGCAACCACCCCGGTCGACCCTCGGGTAGCCGAGAAAATGATGCAGTTTTTAACGCCAGACGGGCAGTTTGGTAACCCTGCATCACGTTCGCACCGGTTCGGCTGGCAAGCTGAAGAAGCGGTAGATATTGCGCGTAATCAGATTGCTGAATTAGTCAACGCAGATCCACGAGAGATCGTGTTCACCTCAGGTGCAACTGAATCAGATAACCTGGCCATTAAAGGTGCTGCTGAGTTCTACAGCAAAAAAGGTAAGCACATCATCACCGTGAAAACCGAACATAAAGCTGTGCTAGACACTGCGCGTCAGATGGAGCGCGAAGGCTTTGAAGTCACCTATTTAGACGTTAAAGAAGACGGATTGCTAGACCTTGATGTGTTCAAAGCAGCCTTACGCGAAGACACAGTGTTGGTCAGCGTGATGCACGTGAACAACGAAACCGGCGTAATTCAAGACATCGAAACCATCGGTAACTTGTGCCGCGCGAACAAAACTATTTTCCATGTCGATGCTGCCCAAAGTGCTGGCAAAATCGATATCGATTTAGAGCGTCTGCCGGTCGATTTAATGAGCTTCTCGGCCCACAAAATGTACGGTCCGAAAGGTATCGGTGCCTTGTATGTGCGCCGTAAGCCACGGGTTCGTTTAAATGCACAAATGCATGGTGGCGGCCACGAGCGCGGCATGCGTTCAGGCACCTTGCCAACGCACCAAATCGTAGGTTTTGGTGAAGCAGCTCGCATTGCCAAAGAAGAAATGGCAGCTGAGTATAAGCGTTTCCAACAACTGCACGAGCGGTTATGGAACGGCGTGAAAGATATCGAAGAAGTGTACATCAACGGTAGCCAAGAACAGGGCGTGCCACACATCTTCAACATCAGCTTTAACTTTGTTGAAGGCGAAAGCTTGATCATGGCGCTCAAAGATCTGGCCGTATCATCAGGTTCAGCTTGTACCTCAGCCAGCTTAGAGCCGTCGTATGTATTACGTGCGTTAGGTCGTAACGATGAATTAGCGCACAGCTCAATTCGTTTCAGCTTCGGTCGTTTTACCACTGAAGAAGAAGTTGACCACGCCATTGAGCAAATTAGTAAATCAATTGGTCGCTTGCGCGACATGTCGCCCCTTTGGGAAATGTTTAAAGACGGAGTTGATTTGAACTCGGTTGAATGGGCGGCACACTAACAGAGGTAACAAGTTATGGCATACAGTGAAAAAGTAATCGACCATTATGAAAATCCGCGCAACGTAGGTGCGTTTGACAAAAACGATCCCTCTATTGCGACCGGCATGGTCGGCGCTCCGGCGTGTGGTGACGTGATGAAGTTGCAGTTAAAAATTAACGACAGCGGCATCATCGAAGATGCTAAGTTCAAAACCTACGGTTGTGGCTCAGCCATTGCCTCTAGCTCGCTCGTCACTGAGTGGGTGAAAGGCAAATCAATTGAAGAAGCAGCCCAGTTAAAGAACACCCAAATTGCTGAAGAGTTAGCGTTGCCACCGGTAAAAATCCATTGTTCTATTTTGGCTGAAGACGCCATTAAAGCGGCAATCGAAGATTACAAAAAGAAACACGCAAATTAATAAGTAGGTTCAAGCATGGCAATTAGCATGAGCGAAGCGGCGGCGCAACGCGCCCGTGCGTTTCTGGAACAACGTGGTAAAGGCGTAGGCATCCGGTTAGGCGTTAAAACCACCGGCTGCTCTGGCCTCGCGTACGTGATGGAATTCGTTGACTCGATAGAAGACAGCGACACAGTTATCGAAGATAAAGGCGTGAATATCATTATTGACGGCAAGAGTTTAGTGTACTTAGATGGCACTGAAATCGACTTCGTTAAAGAAGGCCTCAACGAAGGCTTCGAGTTCCGTAATCCCAATGCTAAAGGTGAGTGTGGTTGCGGCGAAAGCTTCAACGTCTAACCCACCTTAGTGCCGGGTAGCCGCTAGTGGCTGCCCCCATGTTCGGTAAAAGGTTAAGCGTAACCATGAACCATTTTGAGCTATTTGATTTACCCGCCGCATTCAATCTTGATGCGGCGGATTTGCAACAGCGCTATCGTAAGTTGCAACAAACACTGCATCCAGATCGCTTTGCCAATGGCAGTCAACGTGACAAATTGCTAGCGGTGCAGCGCACGGCACAATTAAATGATGCCTATCAAACCCTGCGTAACCCGCTGCTACGGGCCGAGTATATCCTGCAACTGCGCGGGCTAGATCTAGCGCACGAGCAAACGACCCTACAAGATCCTGAGTTTTTAATGGCGCAAATGGAATGGCGCGAGCGTATCGCTGAGCTTAACGATTGGGAAGAAATTGACGCGGCCCTGCGCGACTTAGCAGTAGAAAGTCGAGATTTACAATCCGAGCTAGAGCAGCAGATTAACGCCGAAGAGAATGAGGCCGCTGCCAACAGCATTCGCAAGCTTAAGTTCATGTTAAAATTAGAACACGAGCTAGAAGAAAAAAGCGAATAACGATAAACGAATTTGAGGTTGCCCCATGGCATTATTACAAATTGCGGAACCCGGCCAAAGCACGGCGCCACATCAGCATCGGCTCGCCGCTGGTATCGATTTAGGTACCACCAATTCATTGGTGGCTAGTGTCCGTAGTGGCACCGCTAAAGTATTAACCGACGAGCACGGGCGTGCGATTTTACCATCGGTGGTGTATTACGGCGCCGACACCATTGCTACCGGTTATGACGCTATAGCCAAGCACCAAGACAAGGCCATCGCTACTGAAAACACCATCGTCTCGGTGAAGCGCTTTATTGGTCGTACCATCGCTGATGTTCAGAAAAATTTCAGTAACTTACCCTATCGCATGAGCGAAACGGACAACGGTGTCCCGGTTTTCCACACCGCCGCCGGTGAGAAAAACGCCGTAGAGGTATCAGCGGATATCTTACGCAGCTTAGCTGCGCGTGCTGAAGCTTCTCTTGGCGGAGAGTTAACCGGTGTGGTGATTACCGTGCCAGCCTACTTTGATGATGCCCAGCGCCAGAGCACCAAAGATGCTGCGCAACTGGCTGGCTTAAACGTGCTACGTTTGCTTAATGAACCCACCGCTGCCGCAGTCGCTTATGGCTTAGATACCGGTCGCGAAGGCCTGATCGCTGTGTACGATTTAGGCGGTGGTACCTTCGATTTATCGATTTTACGTCTGCAAGGCGGCGTCTTTGAAGTGTTGGCCACCCATGGTGACAGCGCCTTAGGCGGCGATGATTTTGATCAGTTGCTAGTGCAGTGGTTAAAACAGCAATGGCAATTGCCGAGTGCGGTAGATGCGCGCACGGAGCGCGAGCTGATCAATGCCGCCAAAGCCGCGAAAGAACAGCTTACCGAGCACCAACAAGTGACGCTCACGTGGCAGGCCGAAGCCGATTCGCCAGCCGCCGGCACCGTGCAGGTACAAGCTGAAACTGACACCGGCAGCGCCGCTGCGAGCCAACAGCTAACGCTAACCCGTGACCAATTTAACGAATTGATTGAGCCGCTGGTGCGGCGAACTTTGACCACCTGTCGCCGCGCTCTGAAAGACGCTGGCGTAAGTGCAGATGAGATCCAAGAAGTGGTGATGGTAGGTGGTTCAACCCGCGTACCACGAATACGCACAGCCGTAGGTGAGTATTTTGCCCGCGAGCCGCTCACCTCCATCGATCCTGACCAAGTGGTGGCTATCGGTGCGGCTATTCAAGCAGATATTTTAGCCGGCAATAAGCCCGATTCTGACATGTTGCTGTTGGATGTGATTCCGTTATCTCTTGGCCTAGAAACCATGGGAGGCTTGGTCGAGAAGGTCATCAGCCGTAACACCACCATCCCGGTCGCTAAAGCACAAGAATTTACCACCTTTAAAGACGGCCAAACCGCGATGATGATTCATGTGGTGCAAGGCGAACGCGAGCTGGTTGATGATTGTCGCAGCCTGGCCCGCTTTGTGCTCACCGACATCCCGCCGATGGCCGCTGGTGCTGCGCACATACGCGTAACTTTCCAAGTGGACGCTGATGGTTTGTTGAACGTTACTGCAATGGAAAAATCCACGGGCGTCAGCGCATCGATTCAGGTGAAACCTTCGTACGGTTTAGGCGATGACGATATCACTAAAATGATTCAGGCTTCGATGAGCAACGCCAAAGAAGACATGGCCGCGCGCATGTTGCGCGAGCAACAAGTAGAAGCAGACCGCGTGTTAGAAGCACTTAGCAGTGCGCTAGCCGCCGATGCCGAGTTACTCCAAGCTAGCGAACGCGCCACCTTGGATAGCGCCATGGCCGTCTTACGAGAAGCCCGCCACGGCACCGACACTGCGGCCATTGAACAAGCCATTGCTGCGGTCGACAAAGCCAGTGATGAATTTGCTGCCCGTCGTATGGATGCTAGTATTCGCAAAGCGCTCTCGGGCAAAAAGGCCACCGAGCTGTGAGTCTCTAATAGCTAATATCTAATAGCTAGTAGTTAATAACGAAATTGAGGTTTAACCAGTATGCCGAAAATTATTTTTTTACCGCACCACGAGCTGTGTCCAGAAGGCGCTGCAGTTGAAGCTAGCGAAGGCGAAAGCGTGTTAGACGTAGCGCTGCGCAATGGTATCGGCATAGAACATGCCTGCGAAAAAGTCGGTGCTTGCACCACCTGCCACGTGTACGTGCGCGAAGGCTACGACTCGTTAGATGACATCGAAGAAAACGAAGATGACATGCTCGACAAAGCCTGGGGCCTAGAGCCAGAGTCGCGGTTAAGCTGCCAAGCACGAGTGCACGGCGAAGACTTAGTGGTCGAGATCCCCAAATACAGCATCAACCACGCCAAAGAAGATCATTAACTGACGGCGGATAGCTGGCTGCAAAGAACTGGCGGCTGATAGCAGCTGCTGAAAAAGCGCACATAGGTGGTCGTTATCGGCTGGTTATGGCGCTTTTTTTTGTCCCCGTCGTTTGTCCGTTAGCCAGCCGCTTCATCCCGCACCTGTCGTAGCCAAACCTCAGCCAAGCCTAGCTCTACCTGCTATTTATGGGCAGCTGCCATGAGCTTGCTGAACCTCTCCTAAACAATTGCCGCTGCACTCATGGGTGCACCGCGGCATGGCTTACATCCTTTTGACCCCCTTAGCAAAGTTAGTAAAAGTACAGCTTCTGTTGCGGTAACTGCAGAGCAAGGACGAGAATCACTAGCTAGCAAGGATGCTGGCACCTTGCCATCTCAGTTAAGCATAACCTTGGGCTTGCCTGGTTTAGCGCAAACGCCGTTGGAGCGGCAGTTAGCTCAGCTAGTAGAGACTAAAACAAACGGAGTGGCGAATGAACAAAGCAACATTCTTGCTGGCGATTTTAATCGGGGTCGGTATTTTGACAGGTTGCAGTAGTGCAGAAGATGAAACCAGCAGCGGTAACAGCGGCGATGGCAGTGGTGAACTTATCCATGCCAGCAGCGATAGCGCTGACATTTTATTTCAACAGCCGTTATCGTTAGATGTGCTTGCTAACGACAGCAGTAAACGCGATGCCGAGTTAACCCTTGTCGCAGCGGGCCCAGCACCAGAGCAACAGCTGCAGGGTGCCGTGGCGATTATCGATGGCCAGTTACACTACACGCCAGCTGCCGACTTTGTTGGCGTTGAAGAAATCTGGTACCAAGTGAGCGATGGCACTGAACAAGTAAGCGCCAAAGTCACCTTAACCTTGCTCGATAGCCTGCAATTGAGCGGTACTGTTAGCCCAGCTAATTTGGCTACGGCTGGGTCTGCATCGGTTGAAGTCAGCAGCATAATCGATGGTCGTCGCTTTAGTAGCTATGCCGATGCCCAGGGTAATTATCAGTTATCGATTGGTTACCTGCCAAGCACGGCAGATGCCAATGACGGCGGGATGCCGCACGAGTTGGCGACCACACAAATAGTTGAAGTGGTTGCCAGCTTCGCCACAGACCAGCAAGCGGGACAGACCTTACAGTTAGCCTCCGGGCTGGCTCCCATCAGCGAACTCTTTCAACAAGCCGTCACCGGCAAGGTTACGCTTGCCGATTCTGCCGCTAGCATTACCGGCGCGACCTTGAATCAAGAGCTATTGCCGGGGCTCGCTATCACGCCGTTGAGCACCGCACTAAGCATGCAGGTTAAGCAGTATTATCAGGCCAGTGATTTCTCTAGCAGCTATACATTACAGCAACTCACCAATGCCTTGAATAACTCTGATATCACTCAACTAAGCGAGCTAGCCGGGTTAATTTATTTATTATGTACCCATCCAGACTACCCGCTGCCACCCGAATATTCATCCTGGTACATGTATTTCACGGATTCTGAGGCGTTAACGGAAGTATTGACCCAGGCGAAACAATACAATGACTTTGGTCCTGCCCTCACTGCATCTTTAATGACTGCACCCACCATCCCGATGGATAAGATCAACCACTTGGCTGATACCTACGTACGTATGGCAAGTAGCCAAGATGAAGGTTTTGATTTTAATGGCTTCTATTATTTCATCGATGAACACCAGCGCCTTACCTATTTCCCCACAGATGGCTGGTTTGCTGATTGGACGAGCAATGGCTGGACGCTCAGGTATGCTGGCTTTGACGTAAGCCGAACCATTGCCAACTTTATCAACGACCATGCTCATCAGTACGATCCGGCCTTGTTCGACTTGTTTGTGCAGAGCGTAGCAAGCTTAGATCCGCAAACACCACTTGAGGATATCGATGATGACCGAGTTGAAATCCGCCCTGTGTCATACCAGAACGGGCATATCTATGCGGTGTTCGAGGTACTGAGTGAATTCAAACCTATTCCGTTCACTTATCAGGGGGTGTCTTACGAACTACCACGATTAACCGTAAATCCCCCTACCACCTATATCGAGCACGGCGTAGCAACGGCGATGTTTGCATCAGCGCGAACTTTCGACATCAGCGAGGGGAGTCAGTTTGTCATACCAGGTGTGTTTTGGGAGTACAACAATAACGAAGACCCCCTTGCAGATGCTGGCGAGCTGCTGTATTCCCCATTATTGGCAACCTTCCATCCACAAACAGAGTTCGCAGGTAGCTTTACCCGTCGCCATTTAGACTCGGGGACCTATCAACTGAATGCCGATAAAACCATCCTCTCGCTACAATTTGATGACCCAAGCGTGTCTGCGGTGAGCTACCAATTAAGGTATATCAGTGATGACCCAAGCTTACCGAAAGTTTTTATTACTGAAACCCAGCAACTGGCTGATGGCACCATCTGGCAACCTACGGTAGATGTTTATTGGCCTGCGGTGCAAAATCTTGATAGCGTGGCAGCCCTGCAAGGCAAGTTACTCTTTAAACATACTTTTTTAGTTACAGATGAGGATGGAAATATAGCCCCTCTAGAGCAGCAAGCCAGTTTTCTTGAGGTCTATTTATTGGGAGCAGATAATCATGCGCCATCTATTAGTGTGATGTGCGCCGAAGCAACAGACGATCTTACCTGTACTAAAGCCGAGCTAGTTCCAAGTGACATGGGCGATACCTGGCACAGTTATCAAGATCCTGAGTTACCCGAACTGCAGCCACGGGTGCTATTTAATGGCGATTGTGTTAACGGCCGCTGCGGTGGTGGGTTGTGGCAAGTAGTCGGAGTAAGTCCCGAACGACAATTGGTGGCGGTCTATCTTCATGACGAAAGCCCAGCTGGTACCGAGGCGTATGGCCCTGCGGTGCGGCCGTTCGGCACCCGGGTGAATGATTCCTTTGGTTTGCACTTGTTTAAGTATGTCGACCCAGCGGAGTATGGGCTGTAACGGCACTAGCGCCGCTCATAGTATGCTTGAATAGGTTCGATACCATGGGCGGCGTTATCTTTGTAGGGCTGCAAGCACCAGCAAGCTAAAACGGCACGTGCCAGCTGAACACCCATAAGTCTAAGCCATCATTGGGTTTCGCCAAATCCGCTTGCGAATAATGAGAGTAGCCCAAACTTACCCGGGCTTTAGATTCTTGGTTGTATTCCCAACTTAAACCAATCCGATCTTCAAATTGGAATGAAATTGAAAGCTCACGGCCCGCCAACTGCTGCTCATCAAATAGCGACACGCCAATGCCAGCTTCTAGATACAGTGGCTGTTTCCAATCGGTTAATCGCCATTGCAATACCGGGCTGAAGGTGAGGGCATTGATGCGCTCGCTTGATTCTTGCGTGTTTTTCCAACTGTTGATGGCTGCCTCATAGTGAACCCGAGGCGACCCTATCGCAGCTAACCAGCTGGCTGGCAACGGCTGCCAAGCATCAGTCCAGCGGTAACCGAGACGTAAGCCATCAATATCGCTGGCTGAATAACTGACTGCCGCATGTAGCTCATCGGCATAACTTTTGGGAAGGATCATAGTACTGGCAAAGACCGCCAACAAAAGTAGACTATATAGAATTTTTCTTGTTTTATTCATGAGGTTAAATTCTTCATAACAGACAATGACAGCAAGGACTAAGAATGCCTCTATTTTACATACATTCGTGTATGTATGTAAGTGTTCAAGCTCATGAAAAGATCGATTGAAGAGTTCGAGAAAACCGACAGGTTTGCTTGTTTTTTAATCAGCTTCGATAAAATCAATCACTTAGTGAAGATGGCAAATGTCGCTATAACTAGCAGCAAAACTGGATTTACTACGCGGTATATAATTATTTGTAATTAATTAGTTGACAGCTTGTTAACATGGCTACATAGTAAGCAACGAACAACAGTTATTAATCCAGCAATAGGAATGCAAAATGAAAAAAACCAATCAATTCGCACTATCGCTTATCTGTATCTCACTGCTTACCGCCTGTGGCGGCAGTAGTAGCGATGATGTCGATCCACCCATTCTTGAAGAGCAAGGCCCCTTTACTCTGGCCGGCAGCGTGAGTGGACTTAACGGCGAACTAGGCGTTACCGCCGCTGATGAGACCCTGACCATAAGCGCCGACGGAAGCTTCGAATTCACCAACGAATTCGATAGTGGTGACACAGTAGCGGTCGAGCTAAGCGCCATTCCTACCTTGCAATCGTGCAGCATTACCTCAGCTAGCAGCTTTACTTTCGCCAACGCTGATATTGATGACTTAACCATCGAATGCCGAGATCTTGAGCTGTACACCCCGGCCGATGATAGTGCCAGCACCAGTAACGATACGGCCGTTACCATCGATGTGTTAGCAAACGATAGCAGCGAACTGGACGTGGCGTTAGCAATCACCAGCGTGACCGAGCCTGAGCATGGCACCGCTGAAATTGTCGACAACAAAATCGTCTATACCCCAGATGCAGGTTTTGCTGGCACCGATACCTTCACCTACACAGGTACCGACGGTGAGGCCGAAGGCACCGGCAGCGTTACTGTGACTGTTGCGCAAACGGTTGCCATTGCAGGTCGCGCTATTGACTCGCCGATTGCCAATGCCACCATCACCTTAACCGTGGGTGAGCAAACGTTCACCACCACCGCCGATGCCGATGGTTATTTCAGCTTAGATTTAGAACTATTGGATTTAAGCAGCGATGCCGTCCTCAAAATCACTGCCACCGGCGCCGGTGAGCAAGAGTACGTCACTTTGAACTCGCGGTTAACCACAGTGGCTGAACTCCTAGCGCTCGCGGGAGATGACCGCGTGTTGTCGGCGGAAGAATCAAGCAACGTGGTGATCACCCACGTCACTACTGCCATCAACCAGCAATTAGAAGTATTGGCGCAGGATGCTCCGATCACAGCGGCTAATTTCAATGAGTTGCTGATGCAACTTGATGGTTACTTAACCATGGAGATGGCAGCACTGATTAAGCTGTTAGTCGATGACGAAAATTATAGTTTGCCGGAAGGTTTCACGAGCATCGCTGACTTTTTAAACGATGCCGATGCCTACAATACGTTGTTGGCACAGGCCGATGCCGCTGGTGATTTACAAGCCATGATTGCTGCCACCGCAGCCGATAGTGAATTAGTACCTGCCATTGATCCAACCGAGCTCGCTGGTGCTTACATGCTGTTCTATGATTATCACCGTTACAATGCTCACCAAAACTATGTCAGCTACTCTATCGATGAAGACGGCGCGCTCTTTAGACAGGGCTTTTATGATGGTGAGTCAGAGCATGTGCCTTTTGTTGATGGTAAGTGGCTTGGTCCGTTGCAAACAACAGCCCGATTCATCCCATTAAACTCCTTTGTGAATAATTATGGCCATCTTTATGATGCTGATTTACTGGCAAAATTTGTAGCCAGCCAAGAAGGCTCAACCACCGCTGGCAGTGTGCCATTAACTGTGAGTAGTTATCTAGAAGCGATGCCGTTAAGTGTGGTGGGTGCGAGTCTGACTATCTATGAATCGTATGAACTCGAGTTGGCACCTATTCCGTTTGAATACGAAGGTGAGCAATTAGAACTACCTGCGGTATCACCCGAAGGGAGTGCATACACCAACACCTACACGCGAGCTGAAAGTTTGATTAAAGATCTCACGTTTGATCTATCAGCGCCAACGGAATATGCCTACTACGGTGAGTTTTACGCTTACAATAACTTGACGTTTGATGGTTTGCCCGACGATGTGTATTACTTTACCCGCATGGCTTATAGTTTTTACCCCACGTCTGAATTTAGCGGTACTTTTGATCGCGACGTGATCGAAGGTGGTAGCTACGAGTTAAGCCCAGACAAAACGAAGTTAACGCTCACCTATAACGATCCGAACATGAATTACTACGCTGAAGATTTGTATCTGTTAGACGACCAAGAGCATGCGCAAATTGTGCTTACCAAGCGTCATCTTAAAAACGGCGGCGAGAATTGGAATACAAACAATATGCCTAATATCGATCACAGCTTGGATACCGCCAACGTGATTGCCGATAAGACCATCTGGGATGGCGTTAATGGCGAGGGTAAGTTAACGCCATTAACCGCTCGTATTGGTGGTGGTGGCTATCGATACAGCAGCGATGGTAACTATTATATCGTCGATATTGATTGTGATGAAGTCGCACCGGGTGGTGATATGTGGGACGACTGCCTCTCGGCTAGCATCGAGCCACGTAGCTTACCATCTGGGAACTGGGAAGATGTTGATGGCAATAGTATTTTAGTTGGTAAGAGCTGCTATCAAGACCAATGTGGTGGTAGCTTCCGTCGATTTGTGGCGAGCTACGATAATGGTGTGATGGCGCTGCTATCGAGTAGCAAGTTCCCGTACGGTACTGGTCCTTACAATATTTACGTTGAGCCAGGCAAAATGTACTTTATGGCAGGTGGAATGACTTATTACAAAGCCAGCGAAACCGGTGAAGAGCCGGTACCGGTTGATGCAGCTAGCTTGATTGATGTGCCAACCGCAGCCTATCAGCGCAGCTCAAGCTGGACGCCAGACCCGTTGCGCTTAACCAAGCCGTTTGCTGAAGTAACTGAGAAATAAAGGCTTGGAAAACAACTAGGAAGATAGGTTGGAAAGCAAAAAGGGCTTACCCATCGGATAAGCCCTTTTTTATTAACTGCAAATATTAACCGCAAATATTAGCCGTCAAGTTTCTCAGCAAAAGTCCGCTTAAACTTCGCCAACTTAGGATGTACCACTGCTTGGCAGTAGGCATTTTCAGGATTACGCTCCACGTAGTTGTCGTGATATTCTTCGGCCGACCAGAATTTTTCCAGTGGCTCAACGGTGGTCACAATAGGCGCATCCCAGGTTTGCTCGCGCTCCATTTCCGTAATGATTTCTTGCGCCAAACGCTGCTGCTCATCGGTTTGATAGAAAATCGAGGTGCGATACTGGCTGCCAATATCGTTACCTTGACGGTTGACCTGAGTGGGGTCATGCAGTGCAAAAAAGATCTCAAAAATCTCGCGCACGCTTAGCGAGGTCGGCTCAAAAGTGATTTGCACCACCTCAGCGTGGCCGGTATCGCCCTTGCAGACTTCTTCGTAGGTAGGTTCGGCTTTATGGCCGCCGGCATAACCCGATTGCACTTTTAATACCCCACGTACTTGCTTGAAGGCGCCTTCAAGGCACCAAAAACAACCGCCGCCTAACGTAATTTGTTGCGTCATAACTTGTAAACTCCGTCGCAAAAGAACGAAAAGACATCCTGCGAATAGACGTCTAGATGCCTGTATTGGATGGTGTTACTTTACGCCTGCAGCCATAGTTTGTAAAGCCTCTGATCAAGCCACTGCAACAAAAACGAGCGACCACACGCACGTGGCCACCCGTTTGTTATCGTTGCTGTTATCGTTGCAGAGGGGGGGCGTTAGTTACAGCTCGCGGATATGAAAACGCAGCTCTAGTTCACGACCGTTGGCGTTGTCACCTTCAATCTCAATACGACCGCTATCATCAATTGAGATCTCTTCAAACACCGCCATGCCTTGACTATTCGCCTGTTGCATCACTTGTTCAACTTGTGTCAAGGTCAGGCCCCACGGCTGTACGATCTTGCTTTCTTTGCGCTCGTGCTTCACTTCAGCTGCGGCCCCTGCGCCCTGAAACGTCACTTCGGCAAACCAGTTATCGGCTAGCCAACCTTCCACTTCCAGTTGCGGGCGATGATCATCCCACTCCAGCTCATTAACATGGGTATAGCCGTAATTCTTAAGCGCTTGCAACTGCTCCATTTGGCTGTTGGCGGTAACCGCTGAGTTAGCTGCAACTACGGCAGTTGTGCCCATTAGTAATACGGCTGCTAAACTTACTACCAAGCTTTTGTTTGACATAGTCGGTACTCCTTTGTTGATGTTGCAGCTATCTTATCAGCCTATCAATGAGCCTAGTATGAACCACTCGTTCATGTTTGGTTCATGTTCGTGAACCGTTTTTCGGGTAAGCTTAACACCATGAACAAGTTATCTTATCTCATCTTTGTCACCAGTCTTAGTTGGGGCCTGCAAGCGGCTCTGGCTGCGCCCGCCGGCGTCTGGTCCGACAACAAGCAACAGCAACGTTTGTACCAACAAGTGCAAGCGGGCGAGGTGGTGTCGTTAGAAGTGATCTTGGCGTATTTACGCGAGCGCTATTACGGCGAAATTGTGGAGATAGAATTAGAAGACGATGATGGTATGCTCGTCTACGAAATAGAGATGATCGGCCCCCAAGGGCAACGGGCCGAGTTTGAATTTGCCGCCCGTACCGGCGAGCTAATGAGCGTAGAAGGGCGTCAGTTAAAAGCCATGAGCAAACAGCCATGAGTTATCGGCCATGAATGATGGGCTCGGAACCATCGGTTATGAGTAACTTGCATGAAAATTTTGATTGTTGAAGACGATATCAAATTGGCGCAAAACCTCACCAAGGTGCTGACCGAGGCCGGCTATAACGTCGACCATGCCGGTACCGGCGCCGCGGCTGACTATTTGTTAAGCACCGAAGTGTTTGATTTGCTGATCTTAGATTTGGGCCTCCCCGACGGCCAAGGCAGCGATTGGTTGCAGCGCTGGCGTCAAGCAGGCATTGGTATCGTCACGCTTATTTTAACCGCGCGCGGCACGTGGGCTGATAAGGCTAGCGGTTTTAATGCTGGCGCTGATGACTACTTGGTAAAACCTTTTGCGGTGGCTGAATTATTAATGCGCGTTAAGGCGCTTATCCGCCGCAGTTACGGCCAAGCCCACCCGCATTTAACCGTCGGCGAGGTGGTCTTCGACACCCTCACCAATCAGCTCAGCAAACAGGGCATGCCGGTTAAGCTTACCGCACAAGAAACCAAGCTGATCAGCTACTTAATGCATGCCAGCGGTCGTATCGTAAGTCGCACCGAGTTACACGACCACGTGTACGACCGCGACGAAGAGCCGGACTCCAATGTTATCGATGTTCAAGTTGCCCGGCTGCGCAAAAAACTCGGCCGCGATTTTATCGAAACCATTCGTGGCCAAGGCTATCGGGTGCAAGCCATGACGGTTGATTAACATGGCAAAAGCGACTCGCACGGTACCACCTATCAGCATACGTCAGCGCACGATCATTGCTGGCCTGGTGTTGCTCTTGGTAGCTCTGCCTAGCGCAGGATGGGCCCTCAGTCATGCCTTCGAACGCTCCGTTACCGCCTCGTTTGATGCTCGCCTCACCGCTTGGCAGAACGTGCTGGTGGCTGCCTTAGAAGTGAACCCCATGGGCGAATTAGAAGTTCAAGATAAGTTAGGTGACCATCGTTTTCATGAGATTTATTCGGGGTGGTATTGGCAGATCAGCAGTGCCGAACAAACCCTCGCGCTGTCGCGATCGCTGTGGGACCAACGCTTGCAACCGAGCGTTGATGGCGTTGTGAATAACTTGATCTTGCGCCCCGGCATTGGCCCACAGCAGCAAGCCTTACGCGTGTCTGAACGAGATTATTTGCTCGCCCAGCTAGAACAGCCGATTCATGTGATGGTGGGCGGCCCTGTGGCCGAAATAGACCGCGAAGTTGCCGCCTTTAACCAAGTGTTGTGGCTTGCTTTAGCCGGCCTAGCCATCGTTTTACTGCTGTTTCTCGCCGTCCAACTGCGCTGGGTACTCGCCCCCCTCGCCAGCCTCAGCCACCAACTGCAGCGGCTCCGCCATGGAGGAACTTGCGGACCCAGCTCCGGAGCTGGGTCCGCAAGTCCCTCATCGCGGCTCGATAGCGCCGCTCTAAGCAGTGAGCTCAAACCGTTAGCTGAGGCACTTAACGACGTGCTTGAGCGCGATGAAAAGCTGCTTGAACATAGCCGTGCCGCAGCTGCGAATTTAGCCCATAGCCTCAAAACGCCGTTGGCTGTGATGCAAAGCCAACTAGCCGAACTACCGCCGCAGCTTGCTGCTGAATTCACTCGAGAAATCCATCGTATGGACCAAGTGGTACAGCACCATTTAGCGCGCGCAGCCGCAGTAGGTACTCACCAGCTCGCGGCTCATGCGAATCTGCAAGCAGCGCTACAGCCGATCCTCGCAGCCATCGCCAGCATGGCCAAACAGCGCCAACGCAAGTTCAGTTACAGCCAGCTTGACCAGCCGCAGCTAGCCGCCATCGCCGTACCCGTAGCAGCACCGGATTTACAAGAAATTGTCGGCAACCTGTTAGAAAATGCCTTGAAATATTCGCAGCAGCAACTGAGTTTCAGCGCCACGGCTGATGCCACGGCAGCACCGCCAACGCTGCTGCTACAAATCGATGATGATGGCCCGGGCATGACCGACGAACAGTGCCAGCAAGCTTTAGCAAGAGGCAAACGTCATGACATGTCGGTGCAGGGCAGTGGAATTGGCTTAACGGTAGCGGCCGAGCTGGCGCATTTGTATGGCGTAGAAATGCAGTTGGGACCTAGCCACCTCGGTGGCCTACGAGTACAGTTGCGTTTCAACTTATAACTGAGCTTAAACTTAAAACTGCGGCCGTCGTGCTGACGACCGCAACCGGCAGAGAACATCAAACCCAATTAAAAATGATAGCTGAAACCGACTTGCGCCAAAGCACTGTCGGAATTAACAAAGGTGTAGCCGAGCTCCACCGCCCAGCGTTGATTCACATAGTAGCGCCCAAGCAAACGCAAATTTTGGTCTCCGGCGCCGAGATCCACATGGCCAAAGCGCGCATCAAGCTCTAACTGCTGATTCACCCGATGTCGCACGCCAACATTGAGTTCGTAGCCAGACTCGGTCACCGCCCCGATAGCATCGGCTTGGTCACCCCAATCAATCCGCCCCTGAATAAAGCCAAAGCCGCCATAAATCACGGTGTTCTGACGGTAACTGTGGGCGTATCCCAAGCCCGCATTAAGGGTCGTCATCGAGGCGTCATCCAGACTCTCGCGGTCCGCATTCAGGTAGCCAAACCAAGCATCGGTCAACATAAAAGATGCGCCCACAATAGCGCCGTTGGCCCAGTCATCGCCCCATTTACCACTAGCAAAACCGGCACTCACAAAATCAAACGAGGGAGCAGGCGGCGGCGCCGGTCGATAACCGTAACTACGCGCTTGCGCAGTGCCGCTGGCCAGCCCTTGCAAAGCCAAAGCCAGCGCTCCAACCACCAAAACTCGTCCTAAACCATGCATAGATAACATCCTTATTTTAATGATAAAAAGTGCAGGTGTAAGTGACTAACTCGCCATAATGTCCGCTAAACTGCGCCGGTAATTGGCGTAAACCACCTACAACCGTAAGCGCCCCAGTACCGTAAATTCAGCCGCAACAAGCAGCCAATCACTCAGCTTCACCCACCATCAAACAATTTCTATCAGCAACCGCATCCCGCCACTGCCGTGCTTTTTGCACTCAGCCGTGAATTACCGACCAGCTATTTTACCACCTCCTCTTGAAAGACTTGCGGACCCAGCTCCGGAGCTGGGTCCGCAAGTTCCTCCCGCACTAGCCGCGCCAGCGGCGTTCATGTATAATCCGCGCGACTAAAATTTTGACCCTTTAACTTTTAAACTTGATTGGAGAAAATCATGGCTTTAGAGCGCACTTTATCAATTATCAAGCCAGACGCTGTTGGCAAAAACGTCATCGGCGCTATCTACAACCGTTTCGAAACTGCTGGTTTCCGTATCGTTGCAGCTAAAATGATGCACCTGAGCACTGAGCAAGCAGAAGGCTTCTACGCTGAACACAAAGAGCGTCCTTTCTTCCGCGCGTTGGTAGACTTCATGACCTCTGGCCCAATCATGGTGCAAGTACTTGAAGGCGACAACGCGGTTAAACGTCACCGCGATATCATGGGTGCTACCAACCCAGCTGACGCACTGGCAGGTACCTTGCGCGCAGACTATGCTGTATCTATCGACGAGAACGCAGTACACGGTTCTGACGCAGTAGAATCAGCAGCACGTGAAATCGCGTACTTCTTCAGCGACGAAGAAATCTGCGCTCGTACTCGTTAATAGTAAGAGCGTTAACTGTTGTTCGTACGCTTCGCTGTTCGTCCGCGCTTTGCGCTGTTCGCGAATAGCGTAGCGGACGAACAGTGAACGCAGTGAACGTACGAACCACGAATTACGAATACCCAATATCGCACTAAGGTTTTAATTAAATGAATGCAGTTGATAAAAAAGTGAATTTGCTCGATTTGAACCGCGCCGCAATGCGTGAGTTCTTTCAAGAATTGGGCGAAAAACCATTTCGCGCTGATCAGGTGATGAAGTGGTTGTATCATTTCTGCATCGATGATTTTGACCAAATGACTAACCTTAACAAGGCGTTGCGCGAAAAACTTAAGCAAGTTGCTGAGGTGCGTGCCCCGGAAGTGCGGCTGCAGCAGCAGTCCGCCGATGGCACCATTAAGTTCGCGATGACCTTGTTTGATGGCCAAGACGTGGAGACGGTTTGGATCCCAGATCGTGACCGCGCCACTTTGTGCGTGAGTTCGCAGGTAGGTTGTGCGCTGGAATGTACCTTCTGCTCAACGGCTCAGCAAGGGTTCAACCGGAACTTGCGCGTGGCCGAAATCATTGGCCAGGTGTGGCGGGTGAACAAACTGCTAGGTGCCTTTGGCGATACCGGCGTGAAAGCCGTGACGAACGTAGTGATGATGGGCATGGGCGAGCCTTTGCTCAACCTGACCAATGTGGTGCCAGCCATGGATCTGATGCTCGACGACAACGCTTTTGGTTTGTCCAAACGTCGCGTCACTCTAAGCACCTCTGGCGTGGTGCCGGCTTTATATAAGCTCAAAGAACAAATCGACGTGGCTCTTGCGATCTCTTTGCATGCGCCCAACGATGAGCTACGTAACGAAATCGTACCCATCAATAAAAAGTACAATATTCAAGAGTTTTTAAAAGCTAGCCGCGATTACATCGAAGGCTCTAAAGCCAATAAAAACATCACCATCGAATACGTAATGCTGGATCATATCAACGATTCGATGGAACAGGCCGCGGAACTTGCCGAGTTATTGAAAGATACCCCGAGCAAGATCAACCTGATCCCATTTAACCCATTCCCGGGCTCTGATTACGGGCGCTCCAGCAACTCACGCATTGACCGTTTTGCTAAAGTGCTGATGGAAAAAGGCTACATCGTCGTCGTCCGTCGTACTCGCGGCGATGATATTGATGCCGCTTGCGGCCAGTTAGTGGGCGATGTGATTGACCGCACCAAACGGATTCTGAAGAAACAGCAAGCCCAACGCGGTGGCGATGGCATCGATGTCAAGGCGCTGTAAATAAGCCCACGACCGTGCGCTGTCGCTTGACCTGAAAGGTAATCGGGTTAAGATAGCTGTCTTTACGGGGGAATTTACATGCGCACACAGCTGTACACACTGCTTATCGCGATCGTCAGCCTGGCCTTGGCCAGTGGTTGCGTGAGTCAGCGAACCCTAGACGGCAAATCGCAGCCGGCTCAACAATTTGATGCGCAAGAAGCCGCACAAACGCGCTTGGCCCTTGGCCTGCAGTATTTGCGCAGCGGCAACTTTGAACAAGCCAAAGCCAATTTAGAGCGCGCCCTTAGCTATACCCCTGATAATCCAGATGTTTATACGGGCCTTGCGTTCTACTACCAACAGGTGCGAGATCCCCAGCAAGCCGAATCCTATTACCGCCAAGCACTCAAACTGCAACCTACCGATGGTAATAATTACAACAACCTAGGCGTGTTACTCTGTAACCAAGGGCGCTTTGCCGAAGCTGAACAGCAATTTCAGCGGGCTATCGACCAGCCTGGCTACGTTAAAGTCGCAGGAACATATGAGAACTTAGCGCGCTGTGCTAATCTAGCTGGGCAGTGGCAATTAGCCGACCAATATTATCAATTAGCGCTGAACCACAGTGGCGGCAGCGTTGCCATGTTAGAAAGCTATGCGACCTTTTTATTAGCTCAGGGCAATTACCCCAAAGCTGCCGAGGTTATCGCGCAACGCGCTGATTTTCCTCAGCTTTCAGCAAGTTATTTATGGCTAGAAGTGCAATTAGCTCACGCTCAAAGAAACCATAACAAACGCGATGAGTTTGGCGCGCTCTTGTTGTCGCGTTTTCCGCAATCGGACCAAGCGCGCAATTATCAACAACTTAATAAGTAGTGGCACCGCATGACAAATAAGCAATCGAAATCAAATAACTCCAAGCCACAAACCGACGACATCTTTGCCGACGAGCACAAGGATGCTAACGCCGACGCTAGCACCGCCGCTGGCCAAAAAGCAGCTCAAGAACGCGGCCAAGAAGCCGGGCAAGAAACCGGGCAAGAAGCCGGCCAAGAAGCCGGGCAAAAGCACAGCCAAGAAACCGGCCAAGAAACCGAGTCTCAAAGCGACAGCGAAGCAGCCTACAGCGGTGAAACCGCCGGCCAAATCCTGCGTGCCGCCCGCGAAGCCAAAGGCCTTAGCGAACAACAAGTCGCCGACAGCCTACGCTTGCGCCTAATTGTCGTCAAAACCATCGAAGCCGATGATTTTGAAAAACTCGGCACCGCCACCTACGTACGCGGCTATTTACGCTCCATCAGCAAAGCCCTCGACGTCGACTCCGCCAAAGTCTTTGCCGCATACCAAGCCCAAGGCTTTGGCGAAGCACCCGCGGCTGAGCTGAAAATGCAAAGCTTCTCGCGCCGCAAAGTCCGCGAGCGCAATGACAGCCGCCTAATGCTCATCAGCTACATCATCATCGGTCTTGTGATAGCCATGGCCGTAGCTTGGTGGTGGCAAGATTCACAAAACAACGACAGCGACGCCCAAGTTGAGCCTCGCAGCGAAGTCACCGAAACCAACAGCCCCGAAGGCAACGCCCGCCGCGCCACCACGGTCCCGCTGGACACAGGTAGCACCGCCAACGGCACCACCACTGGCAACAACACCGATGGCAGCAACAGCAGCAGCGGTGGAAACACCGAAACTAGCGGCAACGCAGGTAGCAGCACCGGCGGCACCACTGTTGGAAGCACCAGCGGAAACGCCAGCGATACTACTAGCGGCAGCAGCGGTGGAAATACCAGCGGTAGTAACAGCGACAGCAACGGCGGAAATACCAGCGATACTACTAGCGGCAACAACGGTGAAAGCACTAGCGGTAACACAGCTAGCAGTACCGGCGGAAGCACTGGCGATAGCAACAGCGATACTACTAGCGGCAACACGGGTGGTGACACAGGTGGCAACACCACTGGCACCTCTGCTGGAAACACCAGCGGTAGTAACAGCGACAGCACCAGCGGCACCACAGGTAGCAGCACAGGCACCACAGGTAGCAATACCGGCAGCTCCGGCAACACCGGTAGCACCACCGCCGGCCAAGATTCCTTAGTCTTAGAATTCAGCCAGCGCTGTTGGGTGAAAGTAACCGAAGCCGGCGGCAACGACATCGCCATCGGCGTCAAAGAACCCGGCTATCGCATGCCACTTACCGGCAATGCGCCGTTTGACTTGATTTTGTGTAAACCCGAAGCGGTCACCATAACCTATAACGATGCGCCCGTAGATCTAAGCAACTACCGCCGCAATCGTAGCGTTACCATGACCATCGAATAACCACCAACAGCGATCAGCTAGGAGCCGGCAGCCCTAATAGCCAATATCCAATAGCTAACAGCGCTCTGGTATTTAAATAGCTAACATCGCTCTTGTATTTAACTATCGACTTTGAACACAAATAGGTAACCCATGCATCACAATCCAATAAAACGTCGACCATCACGCCGTATCTACGTTGGCAACGTGCCTATTGGTGACGGCGCCCCGATTGCGGTTCAGAGCATGACCAACACCGAGACCACCGATGTGGCAGCAACGGTGAAGCAAATTCAGGCTATCGCCAATGCTGGTGCTGATTTGGTGCGGGTTAGTGTGCCCACCATGGATGCTGCTGAAGCCTTTAAGTTAATCAAGCAACAAAGCCCCATTCCACTGGTGGCAGATATCCATTTTGATTACCGCATTGCGCTCAAAGTAGCGGAGTACGGTGTCGATTGTTTGCGCATTAACCCAGGCAACATAGGGAACGAAGAGCGTATTCGAGCAGTGGTTGATGCAGCGCGCGACCGCGGCATTCCTATTCGCATTGGGGTGAATGGTGGCTCGCTGGAAAAAGAAATTCAAGAAAAATACGGTGAACCTACTCCTGCGGCTTTGGTTGAATCAGCCATGCGCCACGTGGACATTTTAGATCGGCTAAACTTTCAAGACTTTAAAGTAAGTGTGAAAGCGTCAGACGTGTTCCTAGCGGTAGAAAGTTATCGCTTATTGGCCAAGCAAATCGAGCAGCCATTACACCTGGGTATCACCGAGGCGGGCGGCTTGCGTAGTGGTTCGGTAAAGTCATCTATTGGCTTAGGCATGCTGCTCGCCGAGGGTATCGGCGATACCTTACGGATCAGCTTAGCAGCAGACCCCGTAGAAGAAGTGAAAGTGGGCTTTGATATTTTGAAGTCGCTGCGAATTCGTAGCCGAGGCATTAATTTTATTGCATGCCCGAGCTGCTCACGGCAGGAATTTGACGTGATAGCAACGGTGAACGCCCTTGAGCAACGGCTAGAAGACATTACCACGCCAATGGACGTGTCTATCATTGGCTGCGTGGTGAATGGGCCGGGCGAAGCGCTGATCTCGCACGTGGGCTTGGCCGGCGCCAAGAATAAGAGTGGTTTTTACCTTAATGGCGAACGCCAAAAAGAACGTTTAGATAACAATAACTTAGTAGACAGATTAGAGCAGCATATTCGGTCTGAAGTAGAACGCCAGCAAAAACGAGCGGCGGCCGAACAGATTCCCGTGAAGCAAGGCTAAAGCTAGGGTATACTAGGCGCCATTTTTTATCTGTTTACGACGAAAGCGAAAGAATAACCGTGGCTAAAAACATACAAGCAATTCGGGGCATGAACGACATTTTGCCCAGCCAATCGCCTGCTTGGCAGTACGTAGAAGGCGTATTGCGACAAGTGGCGGCGCAGTATTCGTATCAAGAGATTCGTATGCCGGTACTCGAAAGTACCGACCTGTTTAAGCGCTCAATTGGCGAAGTTACCGATATCGTAGAAAAAGAAATGTACACCTTCGATGACCGCAACGGCGATAGCCTGACGTTACGGCCAGAAGGCACGGCCAGCTGTGTCCGTGCGGGTAACGAACATGGTTTGCTCTACAACCAAACCCAGCGCCTGTGGTACTTAGGCCCTATGTTCCGGCATGAGCGTCCGCAAAAAGGCCGTTATCGCCAGTTCCACCAGTTTGGTATTGAAGCGTTTGGCATGGAAGGCCCAGACATTGATGCTGAAATCATCTTGTTGTCGGCCCGTCTGTGGCAACTGTTTGGCATTGCTGACCAGGTAGAGCTGCAACTTAATTCATTAGCCTCCAACGAAGCACGTGCTCGCTACCGCGACGCCTTGCGCGAATTTTTGCGCGCTCACGAAGAGCACCTCGACGAAGATTCTAAGCGTCGCTTGGACACCAACGTGTTGCGGGTACTGGATTCTAAATCACCAGAAACCCAAGCTATTTTGGCCAACGCGCCAAGCTTATCCGAGTACTGGGATGACGAATCGCGCGCGCACTTTGACGGTTTATGCCAGCGCTTAGATGCTGCCGGCATTAACTACAGCTTGAACGAGCGCCTAGTACGTGGGCTGGATTACTACAACCGCACCGTGTTTGAGTGGGTCACCACCGAACTTGGCGCGCAAGGCACCGTGTGTGCCGGCGGTCGCTACGATGGCTTAGTTGAACAGCTTGGTGGTAAAGCAACCCCAGCTGTGGGCTTTGCGATGGGCATGGAGCGCTTGGTGCTATTGCTGGAATCGCAAGGTAAGATCCCACCAGCTGCCAGCATTGATGTGTACGTGATGGGCGCCACCGAAGCTGGGGAACTTAA
This sequence comes from Pseudidiomarina sp. WS423, assembly GCF_050750165.1. NCBI lineage: Bacteria > Pseudomonadati > Pseudomonadota > Gammaproteobacteria > Alteromonadales > Idiomarinaceae > Pseudidiomarina > Pseudidiomarina sp. WS423. The sequence continues at coordinate 180,604 of NZ_JBOJLN010000003.1, forward strand.
CGCCCCAGCCGTTGCCGAAACCATTCGTAACCTGCAGCCGCAACTGATGGTACAACTGCACAGCGGCGCGCAGAACATGAAGAAGAAGTTAGCCAAAGCGGACAAATCTGGAGCAACCTTTGCGCTAGTAGTACGCGATAACGATTATGAATTAAAGCATTTGCGTAACCGTGATGCCGAGCCGGTCACCGCCGCCGCCATCCCGGAGTTATTGGGTGAAATGCAAAAGAGCTACCAACGAGGTTAAACATGGAAACTGAAGAACAACAAGTCGAACAAATCAAACAGTTTTGGAAAGATCACGGTAAAGGCATCGTTGCTGGCTTAGTGATTGGTTTTGCACTGTTTTACGGATGGCGCTATTACGATGCGCAAACCATCGCCAAGCAAGAGCAGCAATCGAGCGACTATGCTCAAATCGTTGCTAAGCTTACCGCCGAAGATGAGCAAGCCTCGGTAGCGGCACAAGAATTTATGAGCGCCAACAGCGGCAGCGCCTACGCCCATTTGGCGGCGTTAGAGCTAGCTGGTGCCGCAGCTAAACAAGGCGATTTAGCTACCGCAGTAAGCGCGTTGCAAAGCGTGCGCGACCAAGCCAAAGGTGCCTTGAAGGCGGTTGCTGATATCCGTCAGGCGCGCTTATTGTTCGCCCAAGAGCAATATGACGCAGCTTTAGCGGCCGTGCAAGCCGCAGAAACTATGGAAGGTTTTCAGGCCATCGCAGCTGAAATTAAAGGGGATGTGTTGCAAGCCAAAGGCGATTTAGCCGGCGCGCGTGCAGCCTATCAAGCAGCAGTAGCGGCTAATCCGAACAGCTTGGCTGATTTAAAACTTAAAAGCATTCCGGCGGCATCATGAAATTAGCAGTAACAGCAAAACTCACCGCAGTAGCCTTGGCTGGTTTAGTGCTAGCAGGGTGCTCGATATTTGACGACGAAGAACCTACCTATAAGTTCTTGCAGCCGTTTGATCAGCAAGTGCAGCCACGGGTAGTGTGGGACGAGTCGGTAGGCAGTGGCGTGGGCGAGTACTTCTCGCACCTAAACCCAGTGACCGATGCTGAACGTATTTTTGCCGCCGACCGCGAAGGCGTCGTAGCCGCATTAAACAAAGCTAACGGCCAAACCATTTGGCAAGTAAACCTGCTGGATATGTTAGGTTTAGAAAGCGGTGGTTTTTGGAGCAGCGGCGAACCAGTTCGAATCAGCGGCGGCTTAACCTTTGCCGAAGGGCGCTTGTACCTAGCCAGTGAGAATGGCGATGTGGTGGTGCTAAATGCCGATAACGGCGAGCTGATTTGGCATGCCCAAGTACAAAGCGAAATCTTAGCCGATCCAGCCGTGGGCGACGGTTTGGTGGTTGTCAAAGGCGCTACCGGTGAAGTGATTGCGCTTGATGCAGAAACCGGCGAGCAAGTGTGGGACATGGTCACTGAATCGCCAGCCTTAAGTCTTCGTGGCACGGCGGCACCAGTTATGACCGCAGGCGGGGTGTTTGTTGGCACCGCAACCGGTAAGTTGATGGTGATTATCGCTGAAAACGGCCAACCGGCCTGGGAAGCGCGCTTAGCGGTACCTAAAGGCAATACCGAATTACAGCGCATGGTGGATTTAGACTCGGCCGCAGTGGTATCGGGTGGGTTGGCGTATAACGTAGCCTATAACGGCCAATTAGCAGCCATCGAATTGCGTACCGGCCGTACCGTATGGACGCGCGAATACTCGTCGTTTCAAAACCTGATCATGGCGGGTGGCCGGTTATTCTTAACTGACCATGAAGACACCGTCAGCTCGGTGAACACTGATGGCGGCGTAGAGATCTGGTCGAACACCGATTATACCGGCCGTGGCTTAACCGCACCGGTGCGCTTTGGCAATTACATTGTGGTGGGTGACAGCTTAGGTTACCTGCACTTTTTAGATATCTTAAGCGGTGACACCGTGGGCCGCTTAGAAGTAGGCGAAGGCGTTTATGTGGCGCCGGTAGCCGATGGCGATACCTTGTATTTACAATTACGCGACGGCACGTTACTCGCGGTAAGGATTTAAACCTATATGTTACCCGTAGTGGCCCTGGTCGGGCGCCCCAATGTGGGCAAATCAACCCTGTTTAATCGTTTAACCCGCACGCGCGATGCGCTAGTGGCGGACTTTCCTGGGCTAACGCGTGATCGCAAATACGGCCAGGCGAACTACGACGGGTACCAATTTATTGTGGTGGACACCGCGGGTGTGCACGGCGACGAAGAAGGCATCGATGCGGAGATGGCGGCGCAATCCTTGCGGGCCATCGACGAAGCCGACGTGGTGCTATTTATGGTGGATGCTCGTGATGGTATCACAGCCGCCGATATGGGCATTGCCGCACACTTGCGTCGCATTGGCAAACAGGCCTACGTGGTTGCTAATAAAATCGATGGTATCGACGCTAACGCGGCGCGGGCGGATTTCTACGAGCTAGGCCTAGGCGAAGTGCACGGCATTGCTGCGGCTCATGGCCGCGGCGTAGAAGCCTTGCTACAAGGCTGCTTTGACCCGTTATTAGAAGCTTACCCCGAGGTGAAAATTCCGGTTGCTGCCAGTGGCGAAGCGGTAGATATCGACGCTGAAGGTAATCTAGTTGATGCCGAAGGCGCCGTGGTTGAGCCCGACGAAGACGGCAATATTTATGACCCGGAAGGCAACATCGTAGATGCCGACGGCCATATTATTGACCATGAAGGCAATATCATCGGCCAGCTGGGTACTCGTGATCACGACGAAATCGATTACGACGCACTGCCGCTAAAACTTGCCATTGTCGGTCGGCCTAACGTGGGTAAATCGACCCTAACCAACCGTATTCTTGGTGAAGAACGGGTGGTGGTGTATGACATGCCAGGCACCACACGCGATTCGGTGTATATTCCGATGGAGCGCGATGGTCGCCAATACATTTTGATTGATACCGCCGGTGTACGTCGCCGTGGCCGCATTGATGAAACCGTAGAAAAATTCTCGGTCATCAAAACCCTGCAAGCCATCGAAGACGCCAACGTGGTGATTGCGGTGATGGATGCGCGCGAAACCGTTTCAGATCAAGACCTGAACCTGATTGGCTTTGCCTTAAATGCCGGTCGTTCGATCGTGATTGCGGTGAACAAATGGGATGGCCTCTCGAACGATCAGCGCGAAGAAATCAAACGCGAGCTAGACCGTCGTTTAGGCTTTGTTGATTTTGCGCGAGTGCATTTTATCTCAGCACTGCATGGCAGCGGCGTCGGCAACTTGTTTGAGTCGGTACTAGAAGCTTACGCCTCGGCGTCAGCGCGCGTAGGTACAGCAAAACTTACCCGTATTCTAGAAGCCGCTGTCGATGACCATCAGCCGCCGTTGGTGAGCGGACGTCGGGTGAAACTCAAGTACGCCCACGCCGGTGGATACAACCCACCGCGTATAATCGTACACGGCAACCAAGTGGATCACCTGCCTAACTCGTACAAGCGTTATCTGATGAACTACTTCCGCAAGAGCTTAGCGGTGATGGGTACCCCCATCAAGGTGGAGTTTAAAGAGTCGGTAAACCCGTTTGCCGGCCGCAAGAATAAACTCACCATGACCCAAATGCGCAAACGTAAGCGCTTGATGAAGTTTATTAAAAAGAGAAAGTAGGTGTAGCCTATGGTGCGCATCGACAAATGGTTATGGGCAGCGCGGTTTTACAAAACCCGCTCGCTAGCACGCCAAATGGTGCAATCCGGTAAAGTATCGGTAGATGGCCAGAAGTGTAAGCCAGCCAAAATGGTCAACGTGGGGCAGCTGATCAAAGCTCCGCGCGGCCATGATCTATTTGAAGTTGAAGTGTTAGGTCTGAGCGAAAACCGCCTCAGCGCTCCGCTGGCCCAAGAGCTTTACCGAGAAACCCCAGCCAGCATCGAGCGGCGCGAAAAAGAAGCCGAGCTGCGCAAAATGAATGCGCTTTATAATCCGCACCCCGACCACAAACCCGACAAAAAAGAACGCCGCCAATTGCTGAAGTTCAAACAGCAATAACAGCGGCGTTGTTATGTTCGGCGGCACTTAGCCCACTAAATCGGCTTCACTAAACACATATTGTGCGTTGCAATATTCGCAGGTCATCACGATTTCGCCATCTTGCGTTAAAATCTCATGCAGCTCGCTTGGCTCTACCGTGGCTAACGCCTCTAGCGTACGCTCACGCGAACAACCACACTCAAAACTAACCGGCATTGGCGGATACACTTCTACTTGTTCTTCATGATACAAGCGGTGCAGCACTTCAGTGCCAGGCAAACTGTAGAGTTCGGCAGCGGTCATGGTGGCAGTAAGATGTTGCAAGTGCTCAAACCCAGTCAAATCTTTGCCAGCCGCCGGCATCACCTGCAATAGCATCCCCGCTGCATGCTCGCCATCGGCGTGCAACCACAAGCGCGTGTTTAACTGCTCGGATTGCATAAAATAGTTTTCAATAATTTTTGCAATGCTATCGCCATCACCGCTCACTACTCCTTGATAGCGCTCGCCCTCAAGTGGGGTTAGGGTAATTACCATCACCGCTTTGCCCAACAACTCACGCAGCCCGGTCTGCTCATCGCTGATGGCTTCACGCACGCGGGCGATACCGCGTAGTTGCTGATGATGCGAACCATTCACCGCCAAAAAGTTAATCGGGCCATCGCCTTGCAGCTGCAACGCAATATGGCCTTCAAACTTCAAGGTCGCCGTTAACAGCGAGGTGGCCGCCATCAATTCGCCTAACAGGCGTTGTACTGGCGCCGCATAATCATGTCCTTGTAGCATCCGCTGGTAGCTACTGGTAAGCTGCACTAATTCGCCGCGCACATCTTGGTCAATAAAGGTGTAGCGTAACAGCTGATCGGTTGGGTAATTCATAGGTTCATCCACAACAGTAATATTAATGTAAGAAGTTGTAGGCATTATACCAGATTCCGCAATTTTGATCTGTTCACTTGGCGCAGAGCAAGCTAGAATGACCTAACCATGCAGATGTCACAAAATTATAACGAAAGCGCATTAATCATCCATGCAGATACAGAATAATCAAGCCGTTGCCCTGTTGCAGCGTTACGGCAACAGCCTTATTACCGCCGTATGTGCCGTCGTTGCCGTGTGGTTTGCCGCCCAGCTCACCTGGCAGCTGATCACACCTCGCGCGGAGGTGCCAACCGGCCCGATTCGCCAGCCAGCCAGTGCCAATAGCAACGTTGCGCCAAGCATCAGTGGCCTCGTGCGGCTGCAATTATTTGGCAGCGCTGAGGTGAAACAACAGCAACAAGTGGCCGCTCAGAACGCTCCCAAAACCACCTTGAATGTACGCTTGTTGGGGGTGTCGGCATCTTCCAACCCAGCCCGTTCGGCCGCCATCATTGAACGTACCGGTAAACAAGAAGTCTATGTGGTGGGCGAAAAACTATCGGGCACGCAGGTGGGTATTCACGAAATTTACGCCGACCGCGTGATCCTAGATAACAACGGTCGCTTAGAAACCTTAGAGCTAGAAGGCATAGGTGAGTTAAGCGAAGGCTTATCGCTGACCATGGCGAACATGCAGCGTAACAATAATCAAGCCGGCGCCAACGTTGCGGCCGGGCCCGTTGCCGGTGGCTTACCGCCTACGGCAACCGACCGCGGCGTGCCCGCTACCGACCCAGGCCCACAGCTTGAAGGCGCCGCCCAAGCCAAAGCGCAAGCCTTGCTTACTTTTATTCGGATAGCGCCGGTGCGCGAAGGTAGCGGCTTAAAAGGCTATCGCCTATCGCCCGGAGCCAACCCCGCGCTGTTTAACCAAGCCGGGTTTAAAAGCGGCGATTTAGCCGTGGCCATCAATGGCCAAGATTTAACCAATATCGCCACCGCCATCAAACTAACTAATGAGTTGGCGACCATGACCGCTGCCACTGTCACCGTGGTGCGCGGCACTGAATACATCGACTTGCGATTAGATATCAATGATTTACCGCAAGGTGAAGAGTAATGAAAGGAACCCGTATGCGTAAAACCTCACTTTCGGTCGCTATCGCCTTGGGCCTCGCGCTCGGCGCTGCCTACACCGCTCCTGAGCAAGCCTTCGCGCAAGCTGCACGGCAGGCTCAAGATAAACCGGTGGAATATACGGCCAGCTTTAAAAACACCGAAATCACTGAGTTTATTCAGGTGGTGGGCCGTAACCTCGGCAAAACCATCATCATCGATCCTGACGTGCGCGGCCGCATTGATGTGCGTAGCTACGATGTGATGACCGAATCGCAATACTGGCAGTTCTTTTTAAATATCTTAGAAGTGCACGGCTTTGCAACGGTCACCATGGAGTCTGGGGTGATTAAAGTGATGCGCGACAAAGACGCACGCAACGGTGCCATTCCGGTAGTTGACGATAACTCGTTAGGTGGCGATACCTTGATCACCCGTGTGGTGCCGGTGCAAAACGTGGCCGTACGAGAGCTAGCGCCATTATTGCGGTTGCTCAATGACCAAGCCGGCGGCGGCAACGTGGTCAACTACGATTCGTCGAACGTACTGATCATTACTGGCCGCAGCGAGACTGTGCAGCGTATTGTGGAGATTGTTGAGCGCGTCGACCGCGCCGGTAACCAAGACGTTGAAGTGATTAAACTCGAGTACGCGTCGGCCTCAGAGGTGGTGCGGATTGCCTCGGCTTTGTTTGAAAAAGCCAACGATGGTTCGCCTGCATTGTTGATTCCTAAAATCGTTGCCGACGAACGTACCAACAGCGTGGTGGTTAGTGGTGAGCCGCGCGCCCGCGAGCGGGTAGTCAAACTCATCAACCAGCTCGATCAAGATTTGAAAACCGAAGGTAACACCCGCGTCTATTACCTGAAATATGCTAAGGCACCAGATTTAGTAGAGGTCCTGCAAGGCGTTAGCCAAAGCTTACAAGCAGAAAAAGCCGCCTCGGGTGGTGGCACAGTGCCGGCAGCCGCCGCGCGCCGCACCGGTGGCAGCAGCGCCGAAATCAGTATCAGCGCTCACGAAGCCAGCAACTCGTTGGTCATTACCGCTGCGCCTGATTTGCTGACTAGCCTAGAAAGCGTGATTCGGCAGTTGGATATTCGCCGCGCCCAAGTGCATGTAGAAGCCATTATCGTAGAAATCATGGAAGGCGATGGTATCGATTTAGGCCTGCAATGGATTAGCGAAGACGGCGGCATGGTGCAGTACAACAACGGTCGGCAAGCGCCTATCGGTCAGCTCGCTTTGGGTGCTTACATGGCGCGCGAGCGTGAAGGAACCACCACCACCCAGATAGACAATGCCGGCAACCCGTTAACCACCAGTCAGCCGGATACTCCCGGCGATGCCTCGTTGTTAGCGCAGGTGTTAGGTAACGTGAACGGCATGATGGTTGGCGTATTGCGTAACGATTGGGGCGCCATCATTCAAGCGGTGAGCAGCAATACCAACTCGAACATCTTGGCCACGCCCAGCATCATGACCTTGGATAACGAAGAAGCCTCGTTTTTGGTGGGCCAATCGGTACCTACTATTACCGGCTCAACCACCGGCTCTAATAACGACAATCCGTTTCAGACAGTAGAGCGTGAAGACGTAGGTATTAAGCTTAAAGTCACCCCACAAATCAACGAAGGTAACGCCGTACAATTGGTGATTGAGCAGGAAGTGTCCAGCATCAGTGGGGCTACCAGCGTCGATATCATTGTCAACAAACGTGAGCTGAGCACCGTGGTGATGGCCGAAGACGGCGAAACCATCGTGCTGGGCGGCCTGATTGACGAAGACGTGCAAGAGTCCGTCTCCAAAGTGCCATTGCTCGGCGATATTCCTTGGTTGGGCAACCTCTTTAAGAGCACCTCAACCACCCGTCAAAAACGTAACCTGATGGTATTTTTACGGCCCCGCATTGTGCGCGATAGTGGCGTAGCAAGCCAGATCTCTAGCCGTAAATACAACTTTATTCGGGCCCAGCAATTGCAGCGCGACGAAGAGGGCATCGCCTTGATGCCACTCACCTCACAGCCGCGCTTGCCAGAGTACAATAATGAGCTGATCTTGCCACCGAACTGGGAGCAGGGTTTGGAGGAGGGGGTCAGCCCCACCTCTGGAGCCAGGTCCGGAGCTGGGTCCGCAAGTTCCTCCACAGAAGGTAACAACAATGACTGATATCGCTGATGTTGCCGCGCAAGTGGCACCGAAGCGGTTGCCGTTTGCGTTTGCGAAGCGTCACGGAGTGATAGTGGCCATGCCGGCGTCCGCGCCTGACAATACTGATGTAACTGCCGACGAATCCACCGAGGTCACGAGTAAGCCGGTGGTGCATGCGCGCCAGGGCGTTAGCCCCCACACCTTGCTTGAAGTACGGCGGGTGCTCGGGCGTAGCTTTGCCATTGAGTATCACCCTAACGACGAGTTTGAGGCCATCCTCACCCAAGCCTATCAGCGCGATTCGTCTGAAGCGAAACAGCTGATGGAAGACATAGGTAACGAAAGCAACCTGTTCTCGTTAGCCGATGAGCTACCGCAAACCGAAGATTTATTAGAAAGCGAAGACGATGCGCCCATCATCAAGCTTATCAACGCCATGTTGTCTGAGGCGATCAAAGAAGGCGCTTCAGATATCCATATCGAAACCTTTGAAAAAGAACTGTTGGTGCGCTTTCGGATAGACGGCGTACTGCGCGAAATCATTCGTCCCAATCGCAAGTTAAGCTCGCTGTTGGTGTCACGCATCAAGGTCATGGCGCAGCTGGATATCGCAGAAAAGCGGGTGCCACAAGATGGCCGTATTAGCTTGCTGATTGCCGGCCGTGCCGTAGATGTGCGGGTATCCACCATGCCATCTAACCATGGTGAGCGGGTGGTACTGCGCTTGCTCGACAAAAACAATGCGCGTTTGAACCTCGAACAACTGGGCATGACCGAAGCCAACCGCAAGGTCTTTTCGCAGTTGATCAACAAACCACACGGCATCATTTTGGTGACCGGGCCCACCGGCTCGGGTAAATCCACCACCTTGTACGCCGGCTTGATGGAAATTAACTCGCGCGACCGTAATATTTTGACCGTTGAAGACCCGATTGAATATTCCATCGAAGGCATCGGCCAAATGCAGGTAAACGCCAAAGTCGACATGACCTTTGCCCGTGGCTTGCGCGCTATCTTGCGGCAAGACCCAGACGTGGTGATGGTGGGTGAGATCCGCGACGTAGAAACCGCGCAAATTGGCGTACAGGCCTCGTTAACCGGGCACTTGGTACTCTCTACGTTGCACACCAACACCGCCGCCGGCGCCATTTCGCGGCTAGAAGACATGGGCGTGGAGCCCTTCTTGCTGTCGTCGTCGTTACTGACGGTACTGGCGCAGCGCTTGGTACGTACCCTGTGCGACGATTGCAAAGAAGCCTACGACGCCAGCCCAGACGAACTAGCCTACGTGGCTGATGCCTTTGAGATTAAAAAGAAAAAAGGCGCAACCTTGTACCGTGCCGTGGGCTGCGACAAGTGTAATCACACCGGCTATCGCGGCCGTACCGGTATCCATGAGCTGTTAGTGGTGGACGAGAAAGTCCGTGAACTTATCCACAGCGGACATGGTGAACAAGCTATCGAAAAATATGCCCGCAAACACGCTCCCAGCATCCGCGATGACGGCTTAGCTAAGGTGCTGCAAGGCCGCACCACTTTAGAAGAAGTGTTGCGGGTAACGCGCGAGGAGTAAGGCGTGGCAGCATATGCATTTCAGGCACTGAATGCCAGTGGCCGAAAAACCAAAGGCGTCATCGAAGCCGATACCGAGCGTCAAGTGCGCTCGCAACTGCGCGAACAAGGACTGATCCCGGTCAGTGTTGAGCTCGCCGAGCAAGGGCGCAGCCGCAGCCGTGGAGAAACTGTCAGCCCCAGCTCTGGAGCTCGCTCCGCAGCCGGGTCCGGAGCTGGGTCTGCAAGTCCCTCGCTATTAACCAGGTTGCAGACGCGTGGGGTGAGTGCCGGCGATTTGGCGCTGATCACGCGCCAGTTAGCGACCTTAGTGGGGGCGGCGTTACCTATCGAGCAAGCCTTGTTTGCGGTGTCTGAGCAAACCGACAAAGCCCGCCTGCAAAAACTCTTGATGGCAGTGCGCTCCAAAGTGGTTGAGGGTTATTCGCTGGCCGAAGCCATGGCCGAATATCCGCATGTGTTTGATAAGTTATTCACCTCAATGGTGGCCGCTGGCGAGCGCTCGGGCCATCTTGGCGAGGTGCTTAATCGCCTAGCTGATTACACTGAGCAACGCAACCGCCTCAAAGGGCAGTTGGTGCAAGCGCTGGTTTATCCCGCCATCATGACCTTAGTGGCGATAGGCGTGGTTATCTTCTTATTGGTGAGCGTGGTGCCGCAAATCGTGGAACAATTCAGCGACCTAGACCAAGCCTTGCCAGCTACCACCCGGTTCTTGCTGGCGGCCAGCGAATTCTTACAAGCCTATGGGCTGATCGCCTTGATTATGATCTTGCTCGGGTTAGCAGTGGGCGGACAATTGCTGCGCAAACCTGAACGGCGCGATAAATTTGATGCGTTTGTATTGAAAGTGCCGTTAGTGGGGCGGGTGATCAAGGCCGTGAATACCGCACGTTTTGCCCGCACCCTTAGTATCTTAGCGGCGTCGGCGGTGCCTTTGTTAGATGCGCTGAAAATTACTGGCAAGGTGATGACCAACCGCGCTATGCAAATCGCCATCGACGAAGCCTGTGACCGCGTACGCGAGGGCAGTAGCTTGCGCGCCGCCTTGGCGCAGAGCAAACTGTTTCCGCCGATGATGCTGCACATGATTGCGGCCGGTGAAAAATCCGGTGAACTCGAGCAATTGCTCGGGCGGGCTGCGGATAACCAAGACCGTGATTTTGAGACCACCATGAACGTTGCGCTAAAAATATTTGAGCCAGCACTGATCGTTGGTATGGCCGGCGTGGTCTTATTAATTGTACTAGCTATTATTCAGCCGATTTTGGCGCTTAATCAAAGCGTCGGCTTGTAATTATTCTTGTTATTAGAGGTGAATCCGATGAAAAAACAAACAGGTTTTAGTCTTATCGAAGTGATGGTGGTTATCGCCATCTTGGGTCTTTTAGCCTCGTTGATTTTGCCCAACGTGTTAGGTGCCGGTGAACAGGCCAACCGCCAAAAAGCCAAAACCGATATTATCTCGCTCGAGAATGCCTTAGCGCAGTATCGCCTAGATAACGGTTTGTTTCCTACCACTGAGCAAGGCTTAGAGGCTTTAGTGAACGAGCCAACCAGCGAGCCAGCGCCGCGTAACTATCGCCGTGGTGGCTACATTAAACGCCTACCGAAAGACCCGTACGGCAGCGATTATCTCTTACTTAGCCCAGGCGAGAATGGCGATATCGATATTTTTTCAGCCGGCGAAGATCGTCAACCTGGTACCGATGACGATATCGGCAACTGGAACCTTGATCAGTAGCGGATACCAGTAACTGATGGGAATGCAGCGCCGCCGCGGTTTTACCTTAATTGAAGTGATGGTCACTTTGGCGGTTATTGCCATGTTGGCCCTTACCGTCAGCTTTGTGGTGCCCGATCGGCGTGATACCAGTGTCGAAGACCAAGCGCGGATGCTGTATCAAAGGTTAAATTACGCCCGCGACTATGCGCTGGTGCGTCATGCCATTTTAGGCCTACGTATTGATGACGGCATCAGCTATCGCTTTGTGCAGTACCGCGATGGCATTTGGCAGAACATCAACGAACGTGGGTTACGTCCGCATCAGTTAGATCAACAGCTTTCGATGCAAATTAGTAGTACCGAGCTTGCCCTACTTGAGCAAGAAGACATAGATTTAGTGGATATTTTTGGAGTTGAAGATGACGCTTTCGCCAGTTCATCTACTAGTACTGCTAGTGGGGATCGTAATTCCAGCAATGGCAGTGCTCGGGGCAATGTATTACAGTCGGGTGACGATGAAGCGGGCCGAGGCGCGCGAGCAAGCCGCAAAAGCGAGCCAATGCCGCAACTGATGATTTTTGGCAGTGGCGAGATGCAGCCCTTTGAGCTAGTGCTGCAGGATGATTTTGCGCTGCGCGCCGGTACCGCATGGCGCATTCACAGCAGCGATGGCCTAGCGCTAAGCCTCGAGCGAGTACGTGATGACTAGGTTAGCACGCGGCTTCACCTTGGTGGAGGTAATGATTGCCTTGAGCATCTTTGCGCTCGCAGCAACGGCAGCGGTGATGGCCTCTAGTCAGCATCTGAGCAACCTCAGTTACATGCAAGAAAAAACTATGGCGCGCTTAGCCGCGTCTAATGCGTTAGCGCGCATGACTCTAACTTATCCACCGGAGAATGGTGACAGCGGCAGTGAGCTGATCGCTGACCAGTATTGGCCGTGGCGCGCCAGTGTCAGCAAAACCGCCACTGCTGGCGTCTATCAAGTAGTGGTGAGTGTGTACGAGCCGCGCCAAGAAAGCTCTGTGATTAGTGGCCCGTCTGCAGATGCCCGCGAGTTGCATCAGTTAGCACGCTTTTTAGGCCCCCAATCTGCCACCGATCAACGCTCGGTGAATAGTAACGAGTGGGACGACTGATGCGCCGCGCTGGTTTTACCTTAGTTGAAGTGCTGGTTACCGTTGCCATTATGGCGGTAATCGGGCTAGCCAGCGCTGCCGTGGTGAACGCTATGATGCGCACCAGCGAGCAAAGCGAACAAGCCATTGCCCAATTAGAACAACTGCAATACACCATGCTGCTGATTGAGCAAGATATCCGCCACATAGTACCGCGCCAAACCAGCACCGATTTCTATCTCTTAGCCGAAGAAAACCTGTTAGCTTTTGTCCGCAGCGGTTGGTTTAACCCCGCTGGCATCTTTCCGCGCAGCGAATTGCAGCCGGTTGTCTACAGCATTGAAGAGGATACCTTGTGGCGGCAATCAGCGATTTTTGTGGATGTAGCCGATGGCGAAGACTCCTTTACCAAACGGCCGATGATGGAAGGCGTCACTGCGCTAGAAGTCGAGTTCTTAGGCTACAGCAAAGAACTCAATGACCAGGCCAACGAGTTTGGTAGTAGCCGCAATATTCAAAGCCAACGAGCCAGCGGCGAATTACCGCCAGCACTGCTGCTGCGCGTGCACACCAACAGCTGGGGCGTGATCGAACGGGTGTTGTTACTGACGCCAATGAGCGAAGCAGAAGAAACTCAGCGCCGCGAGGCCGAGCAGCAGCAACAACCAGGTGACGGCAATGGTTAGGGCAGTTAGGGCGCAGCTTCCTTCACGCCAGCGCGGAGTAGCGCTGTTAATGGTGCTATTAGTAGTCGCCTTAGTGAGCGTGTTGGCTATTAGCTTAAGTGGGCGCTTACAAACCAGCGTTCTACGCACCGGCAATTTACAACAAGCAGAGCAAGCTTATTGGTACAGCTTAAGCGCCGAAGAAGTGGTACGAGAATTATTACAACGCGAATTAGCCGATAGCGAAGGCATCGCCAGCCAAGACCAAGTGTGGTATCAGCAAAGCCAAAACGGCGTGGCCTTTCCCGTGGTGGGAGGCAGCATTGCCGGGCGCATTAAAGATTTACACAGCTGCTTTAACCTGAATTCTTTACGCATGGTTACTAGTAATGATAATAACAACCCCGGCGGCATAGACGGCAGCGCGCTAGATGAAGCCACCAAAATGCGCTTAGTACGGCGTAAAGCGCAACTGCGCATGTTGCTGATGTCGATAGACGACAGTATGGAAGCCTACGCGGTGGATGTGATTGTGGATTCACTGGCCGATTGGTTAGATCCTGATGATGACATAGGTACCGGTGGTAGCGGTACCTATGGCGCCGAAACCAGTGACTATCAGAGTCAGCAGTTTCCGCACAATGCCGGTAATACATGGCTGAACCATATCAGTGAATTTAGATTAGTGCGCGGGGTAACCGCACCGCTGTACCACAAAATCAAGCCGTACGTATGCGTTATCCCACGGGATAACAGCTTGAAGATTAATCTTAATACGGTATCGTCAGAGCAAGCGAACTTGCTGCATGCCGTGAGCTTAGGCGCGCTCAGCCTTGAAGATGCGAAAAGCTTTATTAATAATCGTCCGCAAGCCGGCTATGAATCGGTGGAAGACGCTAAGGGCAATGGCGTACTGAATAACGCCGCCCAAGGGCAAATTCGGCCAAACCTTGGTGGCGGACCACGCGACCCCAGTGTAACCAACGAGAAGTTGGGTGGGGCGCTGGAAGATTTTGATGTAAAAAGCAAATATTTTGAGGTCCATAGCCGCATTAGGGTCGGCGACCTTGAAATCGATGCGCATAGCCAGTTATTAATTACCAACGAGCAGACCCAAGTACTGTATCGCGGGTTAGGAGAGCCGTAATGGAACAGCTATTTATTCGCCTTAGCGCTAACGCCCCCAGTGCCGAGCCTCTGCTGGGCGCGCAGTGGTTATGCTGGAACGCCAGCCAGAGCGAGCTGATTGCCAGCGGCGAAATCAGCCACAACGACCAGCTAAGCCAATTAACCGAACAAGGCCGCAACCGCCGCGTGATTGCCTATGTGCCCAGCACTGAAGTGCTGCAAACGCAAGTAGAGCTGCCGGCTTCGGCCATGCGCATGCTGGCGCAGGTTATCCCCAACACCTTAGAAGACGAACTAGCTCAGGATATCGCTGATCTGCATTTTTGCTGGCCAAGCCTAGCGCGCAAGCACCAAGGACCGATACCGGTAAACGTGGTTGCTCACGACAAAATGGAGCAATGGTTGGCGGCGTTTGAGGCACAGGGTTTAAGCGTCGATGCCATGTACGCCGATAGCTTTATGCTGCCGGTGGCAGCAACGCCCGAAGCCATCATCACCACCTGTATTATCGAAGGGCCACTCGGCAAAGAGCAGCTGGTGCGCACCGGGCCATACAGCGGTTTTAGTGCCGAGCCTGCCATCGCGCAGATGTTGCTTGACCAGCTAGTAGGCGAGCAACAAGCCACGTTGATTGATCCAACAGCCAACCTTGAGCACCCGCTCTCATTGATGGCACTGACCTGCAATAACCAACTGAACGATACTGATGCCAGCACTGATGCCAGTGCTGATCAAAAGAAAGCCAGCGTACGTTTTCAGCGCCAAATCGCTCCGATAAACCTCCGTCAACACAGCTACAAGCCGGTACGCAAAAAGAGCAGCGGCGGCAGTTTTAAATACAAATCAGCCGCCATCGCCGCCGGCATTTTGGTGGTGCTAGGTTATACCAGCCAAGTGATTGAATACGTGCAATTAGGGCAGCAATCCACCGCCTTGCAACAAGCCATTGAAGACACTTATAAAGGCGTGTTCCCGAACGAAACCCGTATCGTTAATGTACGCAGCCAGCTGAATCAACACCTCAGTGGTATCGGTAGTCAAGGCGCAAGTGAGTCACCACTTACTTTGCTGCAAGCACTCGAGCCCGCCTTTAACGCACAGCAAGACATTAAACTAGAGTTGGTGCGCTACGACGCCAACACCTTGCGCTTGCAAGTACGTGCCGGAAGCTTTGACAGCCTCGAAAACTTTAGAAAAGTAGCCAACCAAGGCGGCCAGGTAAGCGTAGAGCAGGGGCCAACCAGTAACCAAGATGGCGCAATCAACGGCAACCTCACCATCAAACGTGCAGGCTAAGAGCAACACAGGAACATCTATGGATTTTATCAACAAGACATTAGCGCCATGGCAAGAACGTTATCACCAGCTGAACTCGCGCGAGCGGCTGCTGGTGGTGGTGTGCGGTACCTTATTTCTTATCACCCTGCTGTATTTTCTGGCCTATAAACCGATCGTCGATGGCAAGCGCGACCGGCAATTGCAGATTCAAGCGCAACAAGAGCTGCTGCAATGGGTACGTGAAAACACCGGTCGCTATCTGGCCGCTAAGGGCCAAGGGTCAAGCGCTACAGCTAGCACCGTAAGTAACGCTAGCATCCGCGGCGGTTTAAGCGAGCGAGTTACGCAATTGGCCAGTCGCAACCAAATCGAAATTACCCGCATGCAGCCGCAATCCAACAGCCTGATTGTGGTGATTGATAGCATCGAATTTAACACCCTGCTGCGCCTGATAGAGCAATTGCAAAGTCAAGCCGGCCTAACCGTTGAACAAGTAGATGCGGTGGCGGCGAACGAGCCAGGTGTGGTGCGAGTGCGACGTTTGCAAGTAAGTGGAGCTTAAGCCCAAGATGAAGTTATTTAAATTATGGTGGTGGTTACTGCCGCTGTATCTGATTATTTTACTCGCCACTGCCCCAGCGCGTTGGCTCAGCCTGGCGAACGACGTGCTGCCAGCCGGCACCCACATCACACCACTGCAAGGTACCTTGTGGCGCGGCACCATGAACCTACAGGCGCAACTGCCCACCGGTGCCAGCCTCAACCTCGAGCAAGTAGAATGGCAGCTCAGCCCACTGGCGCTGCTGCTGGGCAAACTCGACCTACAACTCAGCATCCCCGCCGGCAACGTTTTCGAGGGCCAAGTGCAGCTCGTTGCAGCTAGCGCCGATGAGGAACTTGCAGCCCCAGCTACGGAGCAGGGTCCGGAGGTGGGTCTGCAAGTCCTTCAACTCAGCGGTGAGCTGGCGGGCAATGTGCAGGCGGCGGTGAATCAGTTGCGCTTGCCGGTACCGTTGACGGTGGCGGGCGAGTGGCAGTTGCAGCTGGATGATTACAGTAATCGCAACCTAACTAGCGGTCGTTTCTGCGATAGCATGCAAGGGACATTAGATTGGACCTCCAGCGAAATTCGGCTGAATCAAGCTTGGCATGCCCTTGGCGACTATCGCTTACACTTGGGCTGTACCGCTAACCAGGCAATATCTGCTACAATCAAGGATAACAATTGGTTAGGACTTATCGTCGAGGCCAAAGTGCAGGGCTCGATGGGGCGTCCCCAGTTATCCGTGGCAGGCAGCATCAAGCCCACCACACAAGCGCCACAGCCGGTGGCAGAAATGGTTAGTTTTATCGGACAACCTGATAGTCAAGGGCGTATCCCGTTTAACTGGTAAGCTGTACGTCGTAAACCGTACACCAGCCCTTACAACAGCAACAAGGAGTAATACATGGATCAAGTGGTCACTTGGATTAGCGAGAATCAAGAGCTGATTTTAAGCTACACCGTGAAATTTATCGTCGCCATCATCATTTTGATTGTCGGTAAAATGATTGCCAACTCAGTCGCAAAAATGATGGGCAAAGGCATGGAGAAGCGCGGCACCGACAAAGCCGTGATCAGCTTCTTAAGCGCCATCGTCAAATCGGTGATTTTTATTGCCGCGATTTTAATGGCATTGTCGCAAGTAGGCGTCGAAACCACCTCGTTTATCGCCATCTTGGGTGCCGCCGGTTTAGCTATCGGCTTGTCGCTACAAGGCTCGCTGTCGAACATGGCCTCGGGCGTGTTGATTATTTTATTCCGTCCGTTCCGCGCCGGTGAATACGTAGACGCTGGTGGCGTATCAGGCACCGTAAACGAAGTAAACATCTTCAACACCGTGCTAAAAACCCCAGACAATAAAGTGGTGTTTGTGCCAAACGCACAAATCACCAGCCAGCCAATCACTAACTACAGCCGCGAAGACACCCGCCGCGTAGACTTGCTGATTGGCGTAAGCTACGACGCCGACTTGCACAAAACCAAAGAAGTGCTAGAAAGCGTGTTGGCAGCTGAAAGTCGTCTGCTGAAAGACCCCGCTTGGAACATCCAAGTACATGCACTAAACAGCTCATCCGTAGACTTTATCGTGCGCCCATGGGTGAAAAGCACCGACTACTGGGGCGTGTACTGGGATCTAATGCGCGAAATTAAACTTGCCCTCGACAACAACGGCATCGGCATCCCATACCCACAAATGGATGTGCATTTTCACAAGCCCGAGTGATTAGGTGGGGTTTGTTAGGTAAAATCTTTGGCGGCCCCATTTTTTTAGGTGGGGCCGCATTATTACGAAACAGCAGAACGAATGAATTAAAGGGGAGTTTGGCATGCTTGAGAATAATCAAGTAGTGGAATCGCAGCACTTAAACCTTGATTACAGCTTTCAGGGGCTCACCTTAGAAGATATCAGAGCCTTTGCTGCTAAAAAGCTTCCAGATAACTTTGATGAACTTCGTTTGCAACTACTCAAAGGCGAGTTTGTGAACCAAACGGAAAACAAGTGCGTCACTCATACTTTGTGTCGTAGTTTTCATTCCGTGGTGCGCGCTGGTAATGGCAAAAATCGCTTTAACGAAATAGTCAGACTGTTGAGAAGTGGTAAATGGCTAGGTGCAACGGGCAAGCCCATTACCGATGTGGTAAACATCGGCGTTGGTGGATCAGATCTTGGCTCTATGATGTCATCGTTTGCGCTGAAAGAGTTCGCCGATGATGCCAGTTTGCACAACTTGAAGGTACATTTTGTCAGCTCTATGGACGGTGGCCAGCTTTATGCGGTATTACCAATTGTTGATCCAGAAACGACACTATTTATTATCGCTAGTAAGAGCTTTACAACGACTGATACCTTTGCCAACGTTAATACCGTAAAGAGTTGGATTGAGCATACGCTCTCTGAAGATCAATGGCTTACTCGTCATGTGATTGGAGTAAGTGCAAATAACCAAGGGATGACCGATTTTGGTATTCCTCCAGCCCAACAGCTAAGTTTTGGAGACACCGTTGGCGGACGATATTCTATTTGGTCAGCGATAGGTTTGCCGATAGCTCTGACGATTGGGAGCCATCAATTCGGCCGGATGCTTGATGGTGCACAACAAATGGATGAGCACTTCGCTTATTTACCATTAGAGCAGAATATTCCCATGTTAATGGCCGTTATCGGAGCCTATAATAGAGAGAGCAGGCAGATTAATAACCTAGCCATTTTGCCCTACGATGGACGCTTGCGTTATATGCCGAGTTATCTACAACAGTTGGATATGGAAAGTAACGGTAAGCAGACTAATTTTCGCAACGAACCTATCGACTATCCTACTGGCCCAATTATCTGGGGTGGTTTTGGACCCAATGGGCAGCATGCTTTTTTTCAGCATTTGCACCAAGGTTATGATGAATTTACTGCGGATTTTATTGCTATTTTGCATCGCAACGCACCAGGCTTTGATTTTGGCGTACAAACAAGTTTGCGTGAGCAGCAACGATTAGCTGTAGCGAATTGTCTAGCTCACCGCAGGTTAATGTGGTTCGGTGATGCACAACCAGAAGATCCTCGCCATCATTACCGCGGTCAACGTCCTAATAATTTGATTTTTATGGACGAACTAACCCCAACCAGTTTTGGCGCCTTGCTTGCAGCATACGAGCATAAGGTTTTCACTCAAGGTCTAATGTGGCAAATAAATAGTTTTGACCAACCGGGTGTAGAATTAGGTAAGAAAGTTGCGGTCGATATTTTGGCAGCAATTGATCACATAGATATTGATGGCCAACCTGAAGGCACCTTTGATGCTAGTACGGATCATATTATTCGTCGGATGTAATCAGCAGTATCGATTCATAAATTTACAGGAATTTGCATGACCTGGTACGTTGTACGCACTAAGCCTCGGCAAGAAGGGCGCGCTAAGCTGAATCTTGAGAATCAGGGCATCGTTGCGTTTTTACCGGAGATCACTTTGCAGAAGATCCGGCGTGGCAAGCGCACCCCGGTTACTGAGCCGTTGTTTCCCGGTTATGTGTTTGCCGATCTTGACGATTACGCGGGCAAGTTTCATAAAGTGCGCAGCACCTTTGGGGTGAGCAAGCTGTTAACCTTTGGTGAACGTCCTGCGACAGTGCCCGACGCACTGATTGAAGAGATGAAGCAGCTCAATGCGCAATCTAGCACCATTCAGAAAGCCACTGCCGCCGCCATGCCGCAAATTGGTGAGCAGGTAGAAATCACCGAAGGCCCGTTCAAAGGCTTTATGGCCCAGATTATCGGCTTGGATGGTGAAAGCCGCTGTATTGTACTGTTAAATTGGTTGCAAAAAGAAGTACAAGCCGAGTACGAATTTAGCCAAATTCGTCGATCATAAAAGCGTCATATTGGCGCTGTAATATAACATTCATCGAGTGTAAAAATTGTTAAATGCACGTTGTAGGAGATCTCCTAATGTGCTTTAATAGTGCGGTCTGTGGGGTTATTCGATTTTGTTTAACATTTAACCGATCAACCTCACCAGCGTAAAATCCATCATCAACAAACATACATTGATGCCAGATAAAAACGCTAACTAGATAATAAATAATAAGAACCGGTATATGGAAAGTACCAATCACCTACCTACTAGTGATGGTCTAACTTTCCTAAAATTGCTTCAACACCAGGCCAGAGAATTAAGCCTTAAGACCAAGTGCAAGCGACCCTACCGAGAAAAATAAACAGCTCGCTATCGGTATTTAGGAACCGCAACCTAAGGGCGGTAGCGTGTTTGCAAGTCTCAAAAATGCTTGAGCAAGAAAAGTTTAATGACAAAGCCATGTAAAACTGGTTGCAAAATAATCACGTATTGCTATGCTTTGAACTAAGTATTTGTAAGCAGAAATACGAATTCGGATATTTCCAAGGAGTTATTATGAAAACATTAACAGCTTTAATCGCTGCTGCAGTATTAGCATTGTCTCCAGCTGCGTTCGCCCAGTCTGGCGGCACAGGTGGTGCTGGCGGCGCTGGTGGTGGAGCAGGTGCTGGCGCTGGTGCAGGCGCAGGTGCCGGTGCTGGTGCAGCAGGCGCTGCTGCAGCCGGTGGTTTAGGTTTAGGCCTTGGCTTAACGGTACCAGTAGTAGTAGCTACCGCAGTAGCCGTTGGCGTTGTTGCTACAGTTGCAACTGAAGACGACGACCCAGCTCCAACTACTACCACTACTGCAACTAACTAAGTTGTTGTTAGTAGTAAACTTAGCTGATTATATTAATGCTTAACCAGTAATTACATAGCCACCGCGCATGTTATTCAAAATTAAGCTTAATAAGCCAAGTAAGAAGCCAAGTAACAAGCACAACAAAAAGCCGCTGAGTTTCAGTGGCTTTTTTATTGCTTGCGTTACACTTGTATCTCTACAAGGTGTAAGCCTGCTCAGTGGTGCGCAAACAGCCCATGCGGCCCAAACTAGCGAAACGACTAGCGCATCACAACAGCAGCAACAAAACCAAGAACAAGAATCGCTATTAGATAGCCTGTTCGGTAAAAATTTACGCGAGAGCCTCGATATCGCTTTCGGTGCTAAAGAAGACATCACGCTCACCCCAGCACAGGCTCAAGCCTTGCCGTACGCTGCCAATTACATGAAGCTTGGTGATTCTCCCCGCTCGTTGGTGGTGCTAGGCGAGGCTGATAATTTAGTGCAAGGGCACAACCCCGATGCGGTGTATGCCCAGCGCCTGCAGTGGTTTACCACCAGCAACGAAATCATTGAAACCGTGCAAGGCCGGGTCCAAAGTCTTGAGAATTTAAAGCATGCTAAGGTGAAATCCATATGGCTTGCGCAGGCGCCAAGCTCGGGCATGCGAGCTAGCCAAGCCAAGCAAGCAAGTAAGCAAACAAGTAACCAACTAAGCTACGATTTGCGCCAAACCTCGGCGTTTCATACCGAGCATAAGCCTCATTTTGTCACCGTGCGCCAGAGTTATCGCGTGGTGAAAAGTCAGCGTGAGCAATCTTTAGCAATGCCAAATGGCACTACCTTGAACGTACTAGTTACCGAAGAACAGCTCTACCCAATAGCAGACCAGAACGACAACTCAAGCACGCAGGCCATTGCCACCAACGAGTTCTACCGTGATCTAGCGAGTGGTCGTGTCGTACAAAGCAAACAATGGTTAGGCCCAGAGCTGGGCTATTTTGAAATGACCGAAGTGCAGCCGTTTAATGGCGTGGGCGGACCCACGCAAAATTGGGGTTACAGTGCCTTACTTGCGCAATCAGGCTTTCAAGATCTCAAAACCCAAGACGGCAGCGACCCCACTCAATACCGTCAGTTACGTATCAAGGTTACGCAGCAGAAAACTGCGCAGCAGATAACAACGCAGCAGCAAGTAACGCAGCAGACAGACACCAATAAAACAACGCAACTATTCAACGGCCTGTTCTTCGGGACTATCCCAAATCAACCGAATCAACCAGGCCAAGCCAACCCGCGTAGCCTGCGCCTCAACGATGTGGTGACTGAGTTTCATCGGTTAGGGTTAGAGCAGGTGCCCTACGCGCCGTTAACGCGTTTGCACAGCCCTAAGCTAGACCAATGGTTTGCCGGGCGTAAAGCTGGCATGTTGATGCGATTGCGGATGTTAGAACAAACCTACAAGGCTGATGGCGAAACTAAGTTAGCTGCACAGGCCGCCGAGCTTACTCAAGCTTTTACTAGCTGGCCGTTACGTGCTACTTACTTGCAGGGGTGGTCTTTAGGCCATGCGCGCCTTAACTTAGCAGAGAATAAAGCGCTGAACTTAGCTGACGCCGCAGTTAATAACAGCATCATTCCAAGTTACGAGATCAGTTTTAACGCGGCGCCGAACGCTAGCAGCATTCACGTGGGCCTAGCTACAGACCTAAACCAGCATGAGCAGGTATACGTGACCGATGCCGCTGGCCAAGTGAGCTTAGTGCCGCTGCAAAGTTACAACAGCACCGCCGAGCAACGGTTATTAGCGGCCCAGCCAGGTGCCTTGGTATTACACAGCATTGCTGATAAAGATTTACCGAAAGGCTTCAGAGACGTGAATTATCAACTGGCCATGTTCTTACAACATTGGGATTGGTCGGCCGCTGAGGTCGCACCTTGATGCTGATAGCAAAGCGCGCTCCCCTCAGCACCGCGGTGGCACTTGCCCTTGCGGCAGTGGCCGCCACTGCGGTACTAGCACCAAGCAGCCAAGCCCATGCGGATACCATCGATGGCCCGTTAGCACAAAATGATTTTGGTGGCGTGGGTTTGCTGCAAACTCCCACCGCGCGAATGAACCCCTACGGCGAACTCAGCATCAATTACAGCGATGCCGATGAATACCGTCGTACCGCAGTCAGCTTGCAGCTGTTGCCTTGGTTAACAGCTACCGCGCGTTACACCGACATCCGCTACAGAAAATACAGCAGCGACCCCAATTTCAGTGGCGACCAAACCCTCAAAGATAAAGGCTTTGACGCTAAAATCTTGTTGGCTCATGAAAGCAAATACCTGCCGCAACTCGCAGTAGGTTTGCAAGACGTGGGCGGTACCGGGATTTTCGCTGGTGAATACTTGGTTGCCAATAAACGCTTCAGTGCCAACCAGTTAGGTAGCTTTGATATTAGCTTAGGCATGGGCTGGGGCTACCTAGGCCGACGCGATAATATCCGTAACCCCTTTTGCGAAGTCGCTGATCGCATGTGCGAGCGCGACCAAGGCTTCTCGGGCACGGGCGGTAAATTTGAAGTCGATAAATGGTTCCGAGGCCCTGCTGCAGTTTTTGGTGGTGTGCAGTACTACACGCCTATCGATGGCCTAAGCCTGATGGCGGAGTACGATCCAAACGACTATCAACTGGATAACGCTGGGCGTGACATTGACGTTGATTCCCCTTGGAACCTTGGCGCTCATTATGCTTACAACGATAACGTAAGCTTTAAATTAGGCTACGAGCGCGGTAACACAGTCACCTTTGGCGTGACCTTTAACTACAACTTCAACAAAGCTTATCAGCTTAAAGTAGAGCCAGCCAAGCGCATCGCCACCAGCGACACAGTCACGCCAGCGAGCATCAGCGATGTCGATTACCAAAAACTCGCCAACGACTTGCTGACCGAATCCGGCTGGAAAGTCGCAGAAAACACAGGTTCAAACGCCAATACTAGTGCTAACACCACAGCAAAAGCAGTCGAACTGAAAGCCACGCAAACGCGTTTTCGTGATACCGAAGAAGCCATCGACCGCGCCGCACGTGTTTTGGCCGATAGCCTGCCTGAACAGATAAGCGAATACCGCATCACGGAATACGAAGGTAATCTCGGCAAAGCGACTCACGTGATCAACGCCGATGCCTACAAAGCCGCGTACCGAGGCGAGCGCCTGTTAGCTGTAACAGACAACGCCATCAGAACCACCAGCACTGCGCCAAGCCAACAACCCGTTAGCTTCAAGCAAGACACGTTCAGCTGGGCCATCGAGCCCGATCTTGATCAAAGCTTTGGTGGTGCTGAAGATTTCTACATGTACCAGCTAAGCTTAAAAGCCAGCGCCGATTATCAGTTTAACGATGCTTTTAGCCTGGGTGGTCGGATAGGTATTAACCTTGCAAACAGTTACGATAAGTTTAACTATTTGCTAGATAGCCAAGGCGCCACCTTGCCACGGGTACGTACTCGCATTCGAGAATACGCCGTTAACCAAGACCTCTGGTTAGATAATTTTAGTGCGCGTTATACCGAGCATTTAGGCCGTAACCTCTACGGGCAAGTATACGCCGGTTACTTAGAGCGGATGTTTGGTGGGCTAGGCGCAGAAGTGCTGCATCAAGCGCCCAACAGCAATTGGGCCTATGGCGTGGATATTAACTACGCCAAACAACGTGACCCTTATAAAGACCTAGGTTTTGACGATTACCATGTGTTAACCGGTCATGCCTCGGTGTATTGGGATACCCCATGGCTAGCCAATACCACGGTGATCGCTCGGGCCGGGCGCTTCTTAGCCAAAGACGAAGGCGTGCATTTAGAGTTTCAGCATGAATTTGACTCAGGCGTGATTGCCGGAGCCTTTGCTGCCTTTACGAATGTGAGTGACGAAGAATATGGCGAAGGTAGCTTCACCAAAGGCTTTTATTTAAGTATTCCGTTTGATTTGTTCTTTGTACGCAACACCAAAACTCGCGGCACCCTAGGTTGGTTGCCGATACTGCGTGACGGTGGCCAAATGTTAGGCCGCCCGCATTTATACAAGTAATTTCTTTTAAAGAAACACAAGCCGGACAACTGTAATGACTAAACTAAAATTAACAGTTTTATCCCTCTCAGCTTTGCTTACTGCTAGCTGCGCTTTTGCGCCGGGCGGTCATATTGATCAAAACAGCTCGTTGTTTGAGAGTAACGACAGCGAGTTTAGCGAAGCTGACCTCAGCAAGCTGGTGAATACCCATACCATCTCGCCAATGTTGTTGGCGGAATTGAATGCCATGCAGGCGGCTAAACCTCAGCTTAACGAAGAGCTCAGCCAAGCGCGTGATAGCTACGATTATCGAATCGGTAAGGGTGATATCTTAAATGTGACCGTGTACAACCACCCAGAGTTAACTATTCCTGCCGGCTCGATGCGTAGCGCGCAAGAATCAGGCAACTGGGTTCACAGTGACGGCACTATTTTTTATCCCTACATTGGTAAAGTTGAAGTTGCAGGTAAACGCGTTAGCGAAGTACGCGAAACCATTGCAACCCGTTTGGCTAAGTATATTGAGAAGCCACAGGTAGACGTTACCGTGGCCGGTTTTAGAAGCCAACGTGTGTACGTAACCGGTGAAGTTCAAAAGCCTGGCGTGTTACCCGTAACCAACGTACCCATGACGCTAATTGAAGCGGTAAGTGCCTCAGGTGGGTTAACCCCTGAAGCCGATTGGACCACAGTCACGCTGACTCGTAACGGCCAAGAGCGCGCCTTTAACTTGCGTGAGCTGTACCAGCAAGGCAACACCGACCAAAATATTTTGTTACAACCCAACGATGTGTTGCATGTGGCCCGTAACGACCAAAACAAAGTATTTGTGTTAGGCGAAGTACGCCAACCTAAAAGTTACATGATGGGCCGCAGTGGCATGACCCTGGCTGAAGCCTTAGCAGACGCCGGTGGCTGGTTTGAAGCGACCGCTAATGCTGAAGGCGTATTTGTGATTCGTGCAGCTGACCCTGCGACAGGGCGTGTCGCAGAGGTGTATCAGTTGAATGCGAAAAACGCGACCGCCTTAGTGCTTGCTGAACAGTTCCAATTACAACAGCGCGACATCGTCTACGTAACCGCCGCCCCAGTGGCACGATGGAACCGCGTGATAAGCCAGTTGTTGCCGTCTATCACAGGTTTGTATAGCCTAGGCCGCTTCAGCGACGACATAAGCAGCAACTAATGTTTTCAAAGATTTTAGTCGTGTGTATGGGCAATATTTGCCGCAGCCCAACAGCTCAGTTTATGTTGCAGCAGCGCCTACCGCATAAAACCGTGCACAGTGCCGGCATTACGGCCATGAAACATAGTGACGGCAAGGGTTGGGACATGGACAAAACAGCGCGCGCTATTGCAGAACAGCAAGGGTTGAGCTTTCCAAAGCATCAAGCCCAGCAACTAACGCGCGAATTAATTAGCCAGTACGATTTGGTGTTGGTGATGGAACAAGCGCATCGCAACCATATCGCCCAGCGCTACCCCGAAGCCCAAGCCAAAACCATGCTGCTAGGGCAATGGCTAGAGCAGGGCGGCAAAGAAATACCAGACCCCTACAAAAAGAGTGACGAAGTATACGAACACGTACTCAAGCTAATCGACCAAGCCACCGAAGCCTGGACAAAAAAGCTGTAACGTATTTATCATTGATTTTTTCGAACAGCGCGCAGCGCGGACAAACAGCGAAGCGCACGAACAACGAATCACGAATTTAAGGTTTTTATCACATGCAAAACACGCCATCTCCAGCACAGCAGCAACGCCACGATGACGACGAAATCGATTTAGGCCGCTTTTTTGGTCTGTTGTTAGATCATAAATGGCTGATCGTCGGCATTACCGGTGCTTTTATGGTGCTGGGGGTAGTGTATGCCATGCTCTCGACTCCGATTTACCAAGCGGATGCTTTATTGCAGGTGGAGAAGAAATCTTCAGGATTACCAGCACTCGGTGATATGGCTGATATGTTTGGTCAAGAAAGCGAAGCAGCCACTGAAATCGAGATTATGAAGTCTCGTATGGTGATTGGAGCTGTAGTTGACCAACTGAAGTTAACGGATGTTGTTAGACCGAATTATGCGCCCATTATTGGTGACTTTTTAGCGCGTCGAGCCGAAGAAAATGATATCGTTTTACTCGAAAAATTGCAGGTTCCTAATTCTCAATTAGGGCAAGCTCTTACCTTGGTAATCAATGAAGGAGCTTTTGAGCTTCATGACACTGAGGGTGACCAAGTTCTGAATGGAAAAGTTGGTTCGTTAGCTCAACAAGGTGACTGGCAAATTCATATCGCAGACGCTGCAACACCAAATACCAATGAATTCATAGTTGTAAAGCGCAGCCGATTAAGTGCTATCAATAGTGTACAACAGGCATTAGCTATAAGTGAGCGTGGTAAGCAAACCGGTATTCTAAGTGCCAGTATTCAAAATGCGAACGGTAAGTACGCCCAAGACGTATTAAACGCTGTTGCCAGTGAATACATGCTGCAGAACATTCGTCGTAATGCTGCAGAAGCAGAAAACAGTTTAGAGTTTTTAGAGCGTCAAATTCCGACCATTAAAGATAACTTGAACGAAGCAGAGAATAAGCTTAACCAGTATCGATTAGAGAGCGAGTCTGTTGATTTAAGCTTAGAAACTCAAGGATTATTGCAGCGCTTAGTTGAAATTGAGAAGCGAATTAATGAACTAACTCTTAAAGAGTCAGAGATTAGTCGGCTTTATACCAACGAGCATCCTACTTACCAAGCGCTGATTGAACAGAAAGCGGAATTACAGGCTGATCGTGATCGGTTGGCAGAACAGGTAAAGGAGCTTCCAGAAACCCAACAACAGGTATTGCGTTATACCCGTGATGTTGAAGTAAACCAGGAAATTTACTTGCAGCTACTTAACCGCATGCAAGAGCTGAACGTACTCAAAGCCGGTACCGTCGGTAATGTGCGTATTTTAGACGAGGCTGTGGTGAAACCTGAAGCAGTTGCTCCGAAGAAGTCACTCATTGTGGTATTAGCAACTATGCTTGGTGGCATGCTCGCAGTAGGCATTGTGTTTGTGCGGGCGATGTTTAATCGCGGGGTGGAGAGTTCTGAGCAGTTAGAACAAGAAGGCATTAATGTGTATGCCTCAATTCCTAAATCCGATACCCAAGAGAACATGAACGCGAAGCTGATCAAGTTAGCCAAGCGTAAGCAAACCGATGCGGTGCGTGCGCCTTTGTTAGCCAAAGAAGACCCAACGGATTTAGCGATAGAATCGTTACGTGGTTTACGTACCAGCTTACACTTCGCCATGTTAGAAGCTCGTAACAATATCATCATGATCTCAGGCCCTAGCCCAGGTGTGGGTAAGAGCTTTGTGACGGGTAACCTTGCTGCTGTACTTGCTCAAACAGGTGCAAAAGTGCTGTTAATTGATGGTGACATTCGTCGTGGCTATTTACATAACATGATGAACGTCGTGAATGACAAGGGCCTAGCTGATTTACTAGCCGCACGAGATGCCACCGGTGATTTGAATTACAAAGCCTACACCCAATCTGGTTACGTAGAGAACCTCGATTTTATGCCGCGTGGTACGTCAGCACCGAACCCAGCCGAGCTATTGATGCATAGCCGCATGGAACAGCTGATGGAGCAAACAGCGAAAGATTACGACTACGTACTGATAGATACACCGCCGATTCTTGCAGTAACGGACGCAGCCATTGTCGGCCGTTATGCAGGAACCACGTTATTGATTGCCCGCTTCGGGATGACCCCAGCTAAAGAGCTAGTGCACACAGTTAAACGTTTTGAACAAAACGGTGTAGAAGTAAAAGGCGCCATCTTGAACAGCGTAGAGCGTAAAGCGAGCTCTTATTACGGATATGGGTATAACTATCATTATGGTTATGCTTATAAGAGTGAGTAACGCACCGAAGTAATTGTCTGAATTCCTAACTTGGAACATTCTTCTAACCATCTCAAACATTCAAAAGAGCATGTGATAAATGGACTTGAATAACATAAAAATCGCCGTGATTGGTTTAGGATACGTAGGATTACCATTAGCCGTCGAATTCGGTAAAAAATATCCAACGATTGGTTTTGATATCAATCAAAAACGCGTGGTTGAACTTGAACAAGGTCATGACTTTACTCTAGAAGTAGACGCTGAAGAGCTCAAACAGGCATCACAGTTAACTTACAGTGCGAATACTCAAGATCTCGAACAAGCAAATATCTATATTGTTACCGTACCAACGCCGATTAATAAGTTTAAGCAACCAGATTTAACGCCACTGATCAAAGCTTCGGAAACCATTGGTAAAACTCTAAAGCAGGGTGATATCGTGATATATGAATCTACGGTTTACCCAGGCGCCACTGAAGAAGACTGTATTCCAGTTCTCGAACGCGTTTCAGGCTTAACGTTCAATAAAGATTTCTTTGCGGGGTATAGCCCAGAGCGTATTAACCCAGGTGATAAAGAGCACCGAGTTACTACCATTTTAAAAGTGACTTCAGGTTCAACCCCAGAAGTTGCCGATTTCGTTGATAGCCTATATGCGTCAATCATTATAGCGGGCACTCATAAAGCCGAAAGCATTAAAGTGGCCGAAGCGGCAAAAGTCATCGAAAACACCCAACGCGACGTAAACATTGCCTTGATTAACGAGCTGGCGATGATCTTTAACCGTATGGGCATTGATACCGAGGCCGTATTAAAAGCCGCGGGCACTAAATGGAATTTCCTACCGTTCCGCCCGGGCCTTGTCGGTGGCCATTGTATTGGCGTGGACCCTTACTACCTGACCCATAAAGCAGAATCTATTGGCTATCACCCTGAAATGATTCTTGCGGGACGTCGTATTAACGATAATATGAGCCGTTATGTGGCTTCAGAGTTCATCAAAGCCTTGCTACAGAAAGGCATTACTGTAAAAGGCGCACGTGTGCTGATTATGGGTCTTACTTTTAAAGAGAACTGCCCAGACATTCGCAACACCAAAGTCGTTGATATTATGGATGAGTTGAAGCAATACGGTGTAAACGTCGATGTCTATGATCCTTGGGTTAATGCGGAAGAAGCACAGCATGAATACGGCGTTACTCCTGTCACTGAACTTCCGAAGGCAGCCTATGACGGCATTGTTGTTGCAGTGGCACACCATCAGTTCAAACAGATGGGTATTGACGGCATGAAAGCACTCGCGAAAAGTGAACATGTCATATATGACCTAAAATACATTGTTGATGCAGGTGTTGCGGATATTCGTCTCTAGAAATAGTTAGGTAAAACACATTAGCTCGACACAAAAAAGTCAATTAACCTTAAATATAAGCTCACATGACCAAATACGAAGAAATTCAAAGTCAATTGAAGTCGTCTCCAAAAGTATGGCTTGTGACCGGCGTCGCAGGCTTCATTGGTTCAAATTTACTTGAAACCTTGTTAAAACTTGACCAGCACGTACTAGGTCTTGATAACTTCTCCACGGGTTTTCAGCGTAACCTTAATGAAGTCCAAGAAAGCGTGACTGAAGCTCAATGGCAGCGGTTCCAGTTTGTTGAAGGTGATATTTGCGACCTAGATACCTGTAAGT
This sequence comes from Pseudidiomarina sp. WS423, assembly GCF_050750165.1. Lineage (NCBI taxonomy): Bacteria > Pseudomonadati > Pseudomonadota > Gammaproteobacteria > Alteromonadales > Idiomarinaceae > Pseudidiomarina > Pseudidiomarina sp. WS423. Next base: position 211,088 of record NZ_JBOJLN010000003.1, read on the forward strand.
CGGTGATGAAACATGCCACAGCGGGTGATGTTGATTACGTATTGCACCAAGCTGCGCTAGGTTCAGTACCTCGCTCCATCGATGACCCCATTAATACCAATAAAAGCAATATCGACGGCTTTTTGAATATGCTAGTGGTAGCGAAAGATGCCGGAGTGGATAGTTTCACCTATGCCGCAAGTAGCTCGACCTATGGCGATCACCCAGCACTGCCAAAAGTCGAAGAGAACATTGGTAATCCGTTGTCACCTTACGCTGTGACTAAATACGTGAATGAGCTTTATGCCAGTGTATTTGCGCGTGTCTACGGCTTTAAAACCATTGGGTTACGTTACTTCAATGTGTTTGGTCCGCGTCAGAACCCTGATGGTGCATACGCAGCAGTTATTCCTAAATGGACTGCGGCCATGATTAAAGGTGAACCCGTGTTTATTAATGGTGATGGTGAAACCAGCCGTGACTTTTCTTTTGTGGCGAATGCTGTGCAGCTTAATATTCTAGCAGCGACATGTGATGAGAAAGCTAAGGATAGTATTTATAATATGGCAGTTGGTGAGCGGACCTATTTGGCGGATTTGTTCAATGAAATTCGTGAAGCTCTATTAGCTTATGGCATACAATACAAATTGGCGCCTAATCATTGCGGATTTAGGGCTGGCGATGTTCGTCATTCTCAAGCTGATATAAGTAAGGCAAGAAACTTTTTAGGATATGAGCCAAGTCATAATATACGCCAAGGTATTATGAGATTAATCCCATGGTATATAAACCGATATTCCTAGTAATTTATAATGAACAGGATAATTAAGATCATACAAGGCCTAGAAAGGCGCATTTTAAATACTGATAGAGATTCACTGGGCTTCGCTGTACGGTGGAATGTGATCGGTTCATTATCTGCAAAAATATCATTACTATTAATATCAATTTTTGCGGCACGACATTTAGGTGCAGAAGAATTTGGAAAATGGACATTCATACGAACCAACATATCAAGTTTTGCAGTCTTGCTAGGATTTGCCGTCGCAGTAGTTCCTTTAAAGTACATATCATCATTAAGAAGTGACAAGAAAGAGCTAAACCAAGTCATATCATTTTCCTTTATCACGTCAGTACTTTTGGGATTCATTCTTTGTGGGATTTTGATTCTGATATCAAGCGAAACATTTGTCGTTAATAATATCTACAAAGATATACGCACAGAAACAGTTATTGCGGCAATATTTTTAATATTTATTTCGCTCAGTAGCTTCCTAACTGGAAGTTTAAGTGGATATGGAAATTACAAAGATATAGCCTTATCTAATATTATTGCGTCCTTGTCAGGTTCTCTGATAATTGCAGGAATGATTTACTATTACGGATTATTAGGGCTAGTCGTAGGCTATGGATTTTACTATCTCATTCAATCGAGTATACTCTCCTACTTTTTTAAGAAAGCTCTAAGTGCCAATAATAATCAGTTAACGTCAACGATACATTGGCGAGTCGAATTGTCGCGCTTTTTTGGTTTTAGTGTACCGGCGCTGGTAAGCGCTTTTATCGGTGCATTTTCCGTGCTGTGGCTATTCTCAAATGCGTCTCAAAATAATGACGGATACATTGCATTGGGAATATTTGGAACGGCCAGAATATTCCAGAATATTGTCGTTGAGTTTTGTCAACAGTTCAACGCTCCATTAATTTCGAAGCTGTCAAGAAAAATTGACGATCGTGGTGATTCAGAACAATTGAATTTTATAGTCCCTTGGATTTTATCCTTGATATTAGTTTTACCTTTCGTAATCCTCCCGGAAATTGGATCATTAGTTTTTAAAGGCTCTGAATATGAAATACGAAAACTGGAGCAAATAATCTCGATAACAATGTTTTCGACATATATAATTCTTTATAAGCAATCAATCAATCGGAAGATAATATCAGATGAAATGGTTTGGTTAGGTGTTCTGGGTAACATTGTATGGTCGTTATGTCTATTTCTACTCTACTTTAATTTACCAATTAATGACCTAAGTTTGAAACTGGCCTACTCATTCATGGGAGCATATGCTCTTGACCTGATTTTTGGACTATTTATTTACAATAGAATTAGGTTGATAAGCTGGCAGGCAAGCTTGTCAAAGTTTGGGTTATTAATTTTATTCTCATTTCTGTCAGCTATATCCTTGAACTCTATGGAATCCACGATCTTTGAGAGACTATCATTTTATATAATTATGCTTTCTTTCATTTTATTCAGGATTTCCAAGGCGTAAATTAATGAAATTACTAATTATTACTCACACATATGGAATTACATCATCTGGAAAAGCAACATTTGAAGTGGTAAATGCTCTTGCTGAACAAGGTGTGCTTGTTGATGTTATCTGTAGTCGTTCCATTCCAATTCAGGCAAGCAGTCGAGTTAATGTCTACGAAATTAAGCAGCTATTAAGTAGGCCTTCACGATTGTTTAAATTTCTGGGCAACTTGATTGGGCGGGATTTAAATTATTTATTTTGGCGAGTTTCAGTAATAAGGTTTTATAAGAAGTTTCTGGGCGAGACAGGTTATGATTTTGTTTACGGTAGGGGGTCTCCTGTTGGGGCGCTTCTCGCAGCCGGCGATTTAGCAAAAATAGGGAAGATCCCTCTAGGGTTGCATTTTGCCGACCCTATACCGGCCACTAAAGAATGGCAATCAAATAAAAAGGAACGTAAGAAACTTATTAATGAAGTTTCAAATGTTATAAAAATGTCATCATTAGTTACATTCGTTACTCAAGAAATGCTCGAGTACCAGTTTAGAATACTTGATTTAAAAGAATTCCCTACAACGTTGCTTCTACCGAACCCAATTCCGGAATATATCTCGCTTAACAGGGATATGAAAAGTAGAAGCGTAGGGTTATCAATTGGATTTATTGGTCAACTTGGGTCTGTTCGAAATCCACTACCCCTTATCGAAGCTGTGAATAGACTAAATGTTGAGGGCAACAAAATTGATTTATTATTTGTGGGAACTAGACGCACAGATATTTTAAAAAGGATACAACAAACTTCACGTTATTTTATAAAATTCATTTCATACCAAAATGACTTGGCTGAAACGTTGAACAATCTTGATATGTTAGTAGATATTGATTCAGATAATGATGAGCAGGTTTTTATCTCAAATAAGTTAATGGAATATCTCGCTACCGATAAAGCTATTTTATCAATTTCAACTGATAACAGTCCTAGTCGTAGGCTTACCGTCTCTTTGAATGAATTGTTTTATCGAGCACATAATAATTCTAATTCTATAATAAAAGCAATTAATAAATACATGCTTGATGAACAGACTCAAAATGCCGCAGTGTCAAAAGAACGCAATATTTTACGTGGTGAGCTATCGAAGGAAAACATTGCGCATTCTTTAGTTAAAGCATTGGGTAGCGTTTAAGGTGAAAAGCATTTTGGTACGTACTTTGCCAATGGCAATATTCGTCGTGTATCTGTTTTTGACGTTTGTTATGTACTTGATTAGTCCTTGGAACTGGCCAGCGGATAATAAAACAGCAATTTCGATATTTTTTATATCGATCATCATTGCGATAGTTTTCGGATATATATCGGGTTGGAATAAGTCCGTAAGAAATTCGTCAATATTTCGACGTAGCAACCTATTTGATTCATATAGCAAGATAATAAACCTATCTATTATTGTTAATTTTTTATTCCTGTATCCAAAAACACTATTTATTTTAAAAACTGATAGTGTTGGACTATTTGAATTTATATCAAAGGTTTACATCGGTTTGACAAATCCAGCTCTATCATATCTGGAAAAACATTTGGCGGATAATCCATTTAATTCACTTACTGATCCACTTATGTTGTCATATGTTTTATGTAAGCCATTGATGTTGTTTGCTTTCCCAATCGGTCTGATATTTTGGAAGCATTTAGCGACTTGGCAAAAGTTATCTATTGCTGCAATTGTCTCGGTGGATATACTATCTTATATTGCGATAGGCACAAACAAGGGTATATTCGACTACGTGTTGGTATTGCCATTTTTAATATTTCTTAAGGCTTATAGAACAAAACGGTCTATCCGAAAAAAGTTGCCTAGCGCCCCTGGTGTGATGCCTAAAGGTAACTATATATTAGCATTGGTTGCATTAATTTTCATTGTTTTATCATTTTCCTATTTCACATCAGGCAATATGGATCGAAAGAAACATTATTTGCTTTATGAACCAAGTACGGGAGTTTTTATCGACCCAAACAGCGGCGTAATGGAATATATACCTAGCTTTTTGAAATTCTCCTATTTGTCTCTTGATAATTACGTTACTCAAGGATATTACGCCCTTGAGCTAAGTTTAGAGATGGAATTCATATGGACTTATGGGCTAGGCCACTCTTTTTTCACGACTACTGTAGGTGAAAAAGTTTTAGGTGATTCATCAATATCCTACCGTACATATCAACATCGTTTAGAACAAGAGTTTGGTTATTCGCATTACGGAAAATGGCATACGTTTTTTGTTTGGTTTGCTAATGATTTGTCTTTCCCTGGTGTTGTACTTCTTGTGTTTTTTTTAAGCAGAATGTTGGGTTCGGTCTGGCACAAGTCAATCCATAATTTTGATATTTTATCAGTTACTTTGTTGATGCAATTAATTATTATGTTCTTTTACCTCCCCGCCAACAACCAGGTTTTAGGTTTCATGGGATCTCAAGTATCATTCATATTATTGTTATCACTTTGGATGCTTAACGGTCGGGTTAAATTTTAATTAAAGCCAGATATATTAATTTTAGGTGGCGATTTCGGAACGTATATAGGTATTATGTTAAAACTTTTAGTAATAGGCAACGGTTGTAGCGGAATCGATAGCGGTGGGGAAGTTTTAGTAAACTCTAATACTGGAAGCTTTTTAAATGAGCTATCTAATAATTTCGATATTAGTTTTCTTCAGAAAAGTAAGCTTCTCAGTTATGATAGCGATTTGCAGAACTTTCAAATTAGTAGCTCTAATATTAAATATGTATCATTACCCGATAATGGTTTTCAACTACGTCAGTTATGGATTATTCTAAAATCCGTTCGTTCTTCTGAGTTTATATATTTATTCTGGCCAGGTACAGTTAGTAAAATTGCTGCACTGTTAGCTTTAGCGTTTGGACGAAAGTACGCCCTATACGTTAGGGGGCAATTCTATTCCAATGGATTTGTTGATGAACTTATTATAAAACGTGCAAAATTTTTGCTTACTGTATCAAATTCGTTGAAAGATAGTTTAGCGAATTTCAACTCTAATGTGGATACAATTCGCCCGATGATTGATATCGATATAAGGAGTAAAAAATATTACGAAAAAAGTCGATTCGCGGGCGATGAAATTAAGCTATTGTTTGTTGGTAGGGTCGAAGTGCGGAAGGGCGTTTTTGACCTTTTAGAAGCTTTTAATATTTTGATAGAGCATGGGGTCAACGCTAGTTTAACAATTATTGGTGGCGGAAGTGCAATTTCAGATATTCGATACATTGTTCAAAAGTATAGTATAGAGAATAGAGTCACAATTAGAGGTATGATAGCCAATAGGGATGAACTGTTGAACTCATACTACGCCGCCGATGCGTTTGTATTTCCCTCTCATGATGAGGGATTTCCACGAGTTTTATATGAATCGATGAGTATGAGATTACCAATTTTTACTACATTCGTAGGTGGTATTCCAGGACTAATGGAGGATCAATATAACTGCATGAGGATTCCTGTGCGTAATCCAATCGAAACTGCAAGAATTGTCCAAGAAGCTCTTATGGACAGTAATAAACTAGAGCTTATTGGTAACAATGGTTATCGGACACTGGAGGAATATTTGGATACTCATAAAGCTGAACACTATGATCTTGTAACAAGAGGAATTCTAAATGAACAGGGCAATAAGTAAGCTTTGGAATCGCCGCTTAGTTGGCCTAATCTATTGTATTGCGATATGTTTATCTATATTCTTTCGAAGAATTGCGATATTTATTAACTCCAAGGTTATTGGTTTAGGTATAGATAAATGTGGTAACAACGTTTCCGTTAATAAAGGTGTTACCATTCGTTTTCCCGGTAACGTTTCTATCGGATCTAATGTATCCTTAGGTAGAAATGTGGTACTCACATCTGAGTTTTCTGATTCAACAATTAGTATCGGCGACAATACACATATAAATTTTAATTGTGATATTGATTTTTCGGGTGGAATCCTTATTGGAGCTAATACTACCATTTCAGAGGGGGTTTATATTCAAACTCATTCCCACGGACTCTATCCCAGAAGTGAACCTGTAAAATGCCCACTTTCTATCGGTTCGGATGTTTGGATCGGTGCGAGAGTTATAATTTTGCCGAACGTAAATCGTATCGGCAATGGCGCAGTAGTAGGTGCGGGCGCTGTTGTTACCAAAGATGTAGAAGATTTTTCGATAGTAGCCGGAAATCCTGCAAGAATAATCGGTATGGTTAATCTCTAACTTAAACCTACATGTATGCGTAGATGTGCAACTGTTATGGAGGCAAAGGTAGCAGTGGTTAGTTTTGTGATTGATCACATTCATTTTGATGATTCTGTAGACCTCCATTTTTATCAAGCTTTCTGTTGAGTTAATTAATGCGAAAAATCGAAATATTAGCAGTGGTTGACTATTTTATCCCAGGTTTTAAAGCCGGTGGTCCGATTAAAACTTTAGTTAATTTGATTGAACATCTGGAGTCAAGATCTTTTCATTTTAAAGTAATTACAAGAGATCGTGATCTTGGTGATATGACCCCTTATGAAGAAGTTTCTAAAGATCATTGGAATTATTTTAAAAATTATACTATATATTATTCATCGTCCGGAGCCATTTCTTTCTTACGTTTTATTTCTGTTTTATTTGCGGTTAACTCAACTATATTTTACTTGAATAGTTTCTTTTCATTTAAATTTTCAATTCTTCCGTTATTCGTTGGGTTGTTGCGTAGACGTTCAGTTATAATTGCTCCAAGGGGAGAGTTTTCATTAGAAGCTCTTAAGTTTAGTCGGATTAAGAAGGCCTGTTATTTATGGCTTTTCAAAAGGTTAAACTTAAGTAAGAGAGTTGTCTTCCAAGCATCCACTCCTAAAGAAGAACACGATATTCGAGTACAATTTGGAGAGCGAGCCAATATTTTTATTTGTCCAAATATAGCGTCCAATAAATTTCCAAGTATTTCCGGTTATGTCCCTGATAAATATTTCAAGATGGTCTTTCTTGGGCGTGTTTCAAGGATGAAAAATCTGGAGTATGCGTTAAATTGCCTAAAATATGTTAAGAGCGAGGTGGTTTTTGATATCTTTGGGCCCATAGAAGATAATGACTATTGGGAGCGCTGTTGCTCGATTATAAAGGACCTTCCACTGAATGTTTTGGTTTCATATAAAGGTTTTATAAAACCGAGTGAAGTGTCTAATGTTTTAAGTAGGTATAATTTATTCTTTTTACCGACGCTAGGAGAAAATTACGGTCATGTTATCGTCGAAGCGTTATCGTCTGGTCTTCCTGTATTGATCTCCGACCGTACTCCATGGCGAGGATTAGAGAATATGGGGATAGGATGGGACGTCACATTGTCGTGTCCCGAGAAGTTTGTTGAAATTATCGAGAATGTTGCGAATGAACCTAGAAATAGATTGTTCGAACGACGAAAGTTTGTTTTAGATTGGGCAGTTATGCGTTTCTCTGGTGATGAAGTCCGGAAGAAGTCAGCAGAGATGTTTGAGTTCGCTTTGAAGAATGGAAAGGAAGATTATGATATTTAATAATAAGACGTTATTGATTACAGGAGGTACGGGTTCATTTGGTAACGCGGTACTACGTCGTTTTTTGGATTCCGACTTAAAAGAAATTCGTATATTTAGCCGAGATGAAAAAAAGCAAGATGATATGCGGAAGGCATTTAATAATGAAAAACTTAAGTTTTACATCGGCGATGTTCGTGATTATCAGAGTATTTTAAATGCATCTCGAGACGTTGATTTCATTTTTCACGCAGCAGCTTTGAAGCAAGTCCCCTCGTGCGAGTTCTATCCCATTGAAGCGGTCAAGACTAATGTAATTGGTACAGAGAATGTTATCGAAGCAGCTATCTGTAACAGTGTCAAACGTGTCGTTTGTTTGAGTACAGATAAGGCTGTTTATCCTATCAATGCTATGGGCATATCAAAGGCTATGATGGAAAAGGTCATGGTCGCCAAGTCAAGAAATGTCGATCCTGCCAAAACAGTGATCTGTGGTACTCGCTACGGCAATGTTATGGCATCTCGTGGCTCGGTGATCCCCCTTTTTGTTGAGCAAGTTATTAATAACAAAGCTTTGACCATTACCGATAGCAACATGACGCGCTTTATGATGACTCTTGATGATGCGGTAGACCTTGTTATCCACGCATTCGAGAATGGTGTTAATGGTGATATATTCGTTCAAAAAGCTCCGGCTTCGACAATTTCGGTATTGTGTGAAGCTCTGCTCGATTTGTTGGATCGCCCAAAGCATCCGATAAACGTAATCGGAACGCGTCATGGTGAAAAACTATTTGAAGTTCTTTGTAGCCGAGAGGAGATGCTGATTGCTGAAGAGCAGGGTGACTATTATCGAATTCCAGCCGATAACCGAGATCTAAACTATAGCAAATTCTTTGAAGAAGGTAGTCGAGAGTTAAGTCAGATAGACGATTATAATTCCCATAATACCGCTCGCTTGTCAGTCGAGGAAATGAAAGCTTTACTATTAAAGCTTAATTTTATTAGGCAAATTATTGCGGGCGAGAGAGCGCAAATCAATGAGTAATCGTATCTTAGTTCTTGGCGCTAACGGTATGCTTGGTGGAAGTATTCATCGCTACTTTTCTCTTAAATCTAACTTCGACGTGAAGGGTACAGTCAGATCAGATGTCAATCGGGATATTATTAGCAAGTTGGGATTTAACAATATAATATCAGGTGTTGATGTTGATGATGTTCAATCAGTAGAAGAAATAATTACAGAGTTTCGGCCAGATTTTGTATTCAATTGTATCGGCATCATAAAACAATTAGATACAGCGAAAAAACCAGTCCCATCGATAAAGATCAATGCGTTGCTTCCTCATATTTTAGCGGATATTTGTTTACGCAACGATGCACGATTAGTTCATTTTTCGACTGACTGTGTATTCGCTGGCACCCGTGGAATGTATAAAGAAAGTGATATTCCAGACGCTACCGATCTCTACGGACGTTCCAAGTTACTTGGGGAGGTTGATTATGCTCCTCATTTGACTCTTAGGACTTCAATTATTGGTCACGAACTTAACTCTAATGTAAGTCTTATTGATTGGTTTTTGAGCCAATCCTCAGCGATACAAGGCTACAGTAGAGCTTTTTTTTCCGGCATGCCAACAGTCTACGTTGCCAAATTCATTGAGGACTACGTTGTTCCAAATTCCAATCTAACTGGTGTCTATCATTTGAGCGCTGAGAGAATCGATAAATTTAGTCTTCTAGGGCTTATCAAGGATGTTTATAAAAAAGGTATCGATATCAATAAGAACGAAACATTTTTTATTGACCGTAGTTTAGACTCCACAAGTTTACGCACTTCGGTAGGCTTCGTTCCACCCTCGTGGAATGAGCTTATACGGATGATGCATGATGAATACTTAAGGGATTTTAATGCATGAAAAAGCTTAAGGTTATGACAATTGTCGGTACGCGACCGGAAATTATTCGTCTATCCCGCACTATCGTAAAGCTAGACACTTTCTGTGAACATATCTTGGTTCACACAGGTCAGAATTATGACTATGAGCTTAACCAAATATTCTTTGACGATCTAGGTATTCGTAGCCCTGATATATTTCTCGAATGCGCGGGAGTAACCGCTGCAGAGACGATTGCTCAGGTTATCGCTAAGTCTGACAAGATTTTCGAGGAAAGGCGGCCTGACGCTCTACTAATATTAGGTGATACCAATAGTGCGATGGCGGCTATAAGCGCCAAACGTCGAAAAATACCCATTTTTCACATGGAAGCTGGAAATAGATGTTTTGACTTGCGTGTTCCAGAGGAAATTAATCGGAAGATCGTCGATCACATTTCAGATGTAAATTTACCTTATAGTGACATCGCTCGTGAATACTTGTTACGTGAGGGTTTGAAGCCAGATTTTATTGTCAAAACCGGCAGTCCAATGGATGAAGTATTGCAATTTTACAGGCAAAAGATTAAAAATTCATCGGTCCTGAATCGTTTGAGGCTGTCGAGTCAGAAGTTTTTCTTAGTAAGTGTTCATAGAGAAGAAAATGTCGATTCAGACATTAATATTCGGAAATATGTTAAGGCTCTGAATGAAATTGCTGTTCGGTTTGAGCTACCAATTATTGTCTCAACCCACCCTCGAACTAGAAAGAAAATTGATTTACTGAAACTTGAATTCCACCCACTTGTGGAATTGTTAAAGCCTCTTGGCTTTTCTGATTATGTTCGATTGCAAACCGAAGCAAAGGTAGTATTAAGTGATAGCGGTACCATTACCGAAGAGTCATCAATACTTAACTTTCCAGCGCTAAATATACGCGAGGCGCAGGAACGGCCAGAGGGATTAGAGGAGGGGGCGGTAATGTTTACTGGAATGAATGTCGACCGCATTCTTCAAGGTATTGACATTTTGGCTTGCCAGAAGCGCGGCGTCGAACGTTCTATTAATGTGGTGCGCGACTATGTTGCTCCAAATGTTTCCGATAAGGTGTTGCGTACAATTATTAGTTACACCGACTATGTAAATAATGTGGTTTGGAGAAAGTAAGTCGTGAGAATTGCCTTACTTCCCGATGAGTATCTTCCCAGCGGAACAAGGGTTCACGCAAAAATGTTCCATGAATTGGCGCTTGAACTTCAAAAAATTGGCCATGATGTTGTAGTAATAACGCCAGGGGGGCCGAATCAAAGTTTATTGTTGATCGAAGATTCATTTGAAGGCATCGACGTGTGGCGTTTTCGAAATGGGCAAACTCGGGGAGTAGGAAAAGTTAAACGCGCTATTAATGAATCCTTTTTATCAATCAATGCGTGGCGAGCGATTAAGAAGAATGTGAAAAGTCATCCCTTCGACTTTTGTATAAATTATTCACCCACAATCTTTTTCGGGCCATTGACAAAAAAGTTGAAAGCTCATGGAGCCTGTGTTTATTTGATACTGCGCGATATGTTTCCTCAATGGATTATTGATCAGGGAATCATTACAGAAACTTCTATCATAGCAAGATATTTCAAATATTTTGAGCGCATTAACTATAAGACCGCAGACTGTATCGGAGTAATGTCTGAGGCTAATCGTGAACTTTTTCATAGATTGCACCCAGGTTATGCGAACGTAAATGTTCTCATGAATTGGGCTGATACACAGCCTTTAGATCGTGATAGCGTGTCCACCAACTGGAGAAATGCTTGGGAGTTAGGTGATAAGGTAATATTTTTTTATGGGGGAAATATCGGTCACGCACAGGATATGACAAACTTGATGCGTCTTGCTAGAGCCATGAAGTCGGAATTTAACGCACACTTTTTATTTGTTGGTCAAGGAGATGAGGTGGAGCTAATCCATCGATTAAAAGACGATTGGCAATTAAGTAATGTGACAATAAAGCCATCTGTGTCGCAGGCGAGCTATCGGGAGTTGCTTACACAAGTTGACGTCGGTTTGATTTCTTTATCAGCCAGACATACAGCACATAACTTTCCCGGTAAGCTATTAGGCTATATGAATGAATCTCTTCCTATTTTGGGTAGTGTTAACGAAGGGAATGATGTAATAGATTTAGTCAATGATAATAATGCTGGCCTTATTTTCGTTAATGGAAACGACGAAGCTTTGCAGCAAGCGGCAAAAGCCCTACTCGCATCTGCTGAGCTCCGTATGGGCATGGGGGCTAAATCTCGTCACTTACTTGAGAAGTATTTTTCAGTTGAGTTTGCGGTGAAACAAATCTTTCACCAATCGAAGTTATAGATTTCTCTTTGATAGTAATCACTCGTTTTCTTACCTTTTTAGATATATTGGTTCCTTGGAGTTCTAGCATCTAATGCATACGCTATATACGAGAGTCGCCCTAACAGGCTCATCGGGTTTTGTGGGTTCAAATCTATTATCTGTATTAAATACCGCCGGGTATATGACACTTAGTTTCGGGCGACAAACAGTATCAGCTACACGTAATTTTGAATTGGACTTGAGGAATAGATTCGATATTCAGGACACGTTGTGTGAGGTTCAATGCTTAATCCATTGCGCTGCTCGTGCGCATGTCATGGATGAAACCTTGGATGATCCGTTGGCGGCTTATTTGCAATTCAATACTGAGTCGACGCTGCGTTTGGCTACACAAGCCGCCGCTGCTGGAGTGCGACGATTTATCTATTTGAGCTCGGTGAAGGCTTTGGGTGAATCAACGCGTATTGATGAGCCATTTGCTTACGATTCGCCATTGGCTCCTGAAGATGACTATGGCATTTCTAAAGCCCGCGCCGAAGAAGGTCTTCGTGAAATTGCGGCGCGTACAGGCATGGAAGTCACTATCATTCGTCCGCCGTTGGTGTATGGCCGCGGAGTGAAGGCTAACTTCGCCGCAATGATGCGCCTTGCTGGGCGTAACTTACCACTACCGTTAGCGTCCGTACGCAATAAGCGAAGCATGGTTGCGCTGGATAACCTCGTCGATTTAATTGTGACCTGCGTTTCGCATAAGGATGCTGGAAACCAGACGTTTATGGTCAGTGATGACGCGGATGTGTCGACACCAGAATTGTTGTCGGCGATGACCCGTGCGTATGGAAAGAGTCCGCGATTGTTACCATGTCCGCCGTCTGCACTTTCTCTGGGTGCGAGAGTGCTGGGCAAAAGTGTGGTTGCAGAACGGCTGTTAGGCTCGTTACAAGTCGATATAGAACATACTAAACAGGTTTTAGGCTGGACGCCTCGCGTAAAGCTTGAAGATGTGCTCAAGGAGATGGCTCTTGATTCGGTTGTTTGATTTCTTTTTTTCGCTGGTGGGGTTAGTTGTGGGATTTCCCGTGTTAGTCATTCTGTTTGTGGTTGGTTTGTTTGACACAGGTTCACCGCTTTTTCGTCAGGAACGCGTAGGGCGTCATGGTCGTCCGTTTACTCTGGTGAAGTTTCGCACTATGCGCGTCGATACCGCTTCAGTCGCTTCTCACCTCGCCAGTTCCGCGTCCATTACGCGGTTCGGACACTTCCTGCGCCGCACCAAACTCGACGAGCTTCCGCAGCTGTGGAACGTTTTGAAGGGCGAAATGAGCTTGGTTGGGCCTCGGCCATGCCTGTTTAATCAAGAAGAGCTCATCGAGGAGCGCCGTACTCGAGGCGTGCTCGACGTTCGCCCTGGCATCACCGGCTTGGCTCAAGTCAACGAAATCGACATGTCCACTCCGGTCCTGCTCGCCGAAACCGACGCCCGCATGCTAGCCTCTCTGAGCGTGGGCGACTACTTCAAGTACATTTTCATGACCGTCGCTGGCCGCGGCAGTGGTGATCGAGTAAGGTGAACTCTCGCAACTTGACACACAGGGGGCTATTGCCTCCCAACGGATGGTCAAATAGTGTATTTTGTAAAAGTTAGTTTTGACTACGCTTTTGTCGTTATGGGCATTCATTTCAATCGGCTCCCCCTTCTCTTTCCCCCAAACTCCTTTCTTACTTTGCAAATCCTTGTAACACCCCGTTAACAAAGCTATACTTGCGCCAATGTTTTACCTACCAAGGCAGCGGATTGCCTATGGTGTTGGAGCTACCTTTCTGCACAATTAGGATGTATTGCACGTGAACCTGCTTAGTCAACTTTTGCAACTTCCACGCTCGGTGAAACGAGTGATTAGCTTAGTTGCTGATTCTGCGGCGCTACTGCTGGCGTTAGTGATTGCTTACTGTTTGTCGTTTAACCTGAATATGCCGGGCCATTTATGGCAGTGGGCCGGGGTATACGTAGGCTTAGCGGTTGGCTCGTTGGCGGTCTTTACTAGGTTAGGGTTGTATCGTGCGGTGGTGCGCTATGTCAGTATCCGAGCTCTGGGTTTGGTTTTTGCCGGGGTGCTGGTAGCAACCATCTGGCTTTACGCTTTAGTGCATCTGTTTGGTGTCAGTTTACCTTTCGAGGCCGTCGTTAATTTTGGCTTGGTGAGTTTACTGCTGATAGGTGGTAGCCGGTTGGCCATGCGCGAAATGTATCATCGCATGGTGAGCCGTCGTAAAACGCGCGTGATGATTTATGGTGCTGGCTCGGCCGGACGCCAGTTGGCACAGGCATTGATCAATGGCGAGCAGTTTCATCCGGTAGTGTTTGTCGATGATGACAAAACCCTGCAGCGCTCAACGATTCTGGGTATCCCTGTTATCGACCCGACTCGAGTGCCTGAAGCTGTGCGCTGCTCACACGTACAACGCATTCTACTGGCGCTGCCGTCTGCACCACGTTCGGTGCGTAAACAAATTTTAGAATCATTAGAATCGCTTAACGTCCTGGTACAAACGGTACCGGGTATGGCCGATATGGTGAATGGCGATTTGGCCATCGATGCCTTGCAAGATGTTCACATCGAAGATTTATTGGGCCGCGATCCGGTAGACCCAGAGCCGGCGCTGATGCAGCAACACATTCGTGGCAAAGTGGTTTTAGTTACGGGGGCCGGCGGTTCGATTGGTTCTGAGCTGTGTCGTCAGATCTTGCAACAAAAGCCAGCCGCATTAGTACTCTACGAACTTAGCGAGTACGGCCTTTACAGCATCGATAACGAACTCCGTGCGATGTCCGCGCGTTTGGGCTTATCAGTACCGATTTATCCGATGATAGGCACGGTACAGCGCCGCAACCGAGTTGAAGCCGTGATGCGCGCTTTTAAAGTGCAAACGGTTTACCATGCTGCGGCCTATAAACATGTGCCGCTGGTTGAATTTAACATGGTAGAAGGCGTACGTAATAACGTGTTCGGCACCTGGCATACTGCGGAAGCAGCGATTGCCTCAGGCGTTGAACAGTTTGTGCTGATTTCTACAGATAAAGCGGTGCGCCCCACCAATGTGATGGGCACCACCAAACGCTTGTCAGAGTTAGTCTTGCAGGGCCTCGCGTCACGCTCTGACGTAGCGACTCGCTTCTGTATGGTACGCTTTGGTAACGTGTTAGGTTCTTCTGGCTCCGTAGTACCTCTATTTAAACGGCAAATAGCCGAGGGTGGCCCTGTTACCGTCACCCATCCAGAGATCACTCGTTACTTTATGACCATCCCTGAAGCCGCTCAACTAGTGATCCAAGCTGGTACCATGGGAACATCCGGTTCGGTGTTTGTGTTGGATATGGGCGATCCTGTGAAAATAGTCGATTTAGCTCGTAAAATGATTCATTTATCCGGCCTTGAAGTGCGTGATTCGAGTAACCCCCATGGCGATATCGAGATAGCCTTTAGTGGCCTGCGCCCTGGCGAGAAGCTCTACGAAGAACTGCTGATCGGCGACAATGTCATCGACTGCGCCCACCCACGCATCTGCCAAGCCCAAGAAGCCTATTTACCCTGGGATGAAATGTCTACGTTGCTGGATGCGTTGGACGACGCCTGCCAAAACTTCAAAATTGATGAACTGCGCGCGCTGCTACTCAGCGCCCCTTGCGGGTACGCACCTACTGAAAGTGAGGTGAATGATTTGTTGTGGCTGCATCGTTAGTTTGAGTTGAAAAACTTAGTTGAAAGACTTGCGGCCCCAGCTACGGAGCCGGGGCCGGAGGTGGGTCTGCAAGTTCCTCACTTTTCTCTGAACAAGGATAGATACATGGTTACTCCAGCAACGAGAATGCAGAATATTCGTTACGATATTCGAGGAGCTGTGCAGCAAGAAGCTGAACGTTTGGAAAAAGCAGGACATCCGATTATTCGTCTCAACATTGGTAATCTGGCGCCATACGAGCTATACGCCCCCCAAGAAATTGTTAGCGACATTGCAGAAAATCTATTTCATGCACAGGGATACAGCCATTCCAAGGGCCTATTTCAGGCTCGTAAAGCGGTCATGCAAGAAGCCCAACGTAAGGGCATTGAAGGGGTGACCCATGAGCATATCTTTATGGGGAATGGCGTTTCTGAACTTATAAGTTTGGTGACTCAAGCTATTGTGAATCCAGATGATGAAGTGCTCATTCCATCGCCAGACTATCCGCTCTGGTCTGCGGCAGTAACCTTAGCTGGTGGCAAGCCGGTCTACTATCAATGCGACCCTGCAAATCAATGGGCCCCAAACGTTAAAGACATTGCTAGCAAGGTTACGGCAAAGACACGTGCTATTTTGGTGATTAACCCGAATAACCCAACGGGTGCTGTTTACAGTAAAGCTCTACTAACAGCCATCGCAGACATTGCTGAAACTCATCAGTTACTTCTGTTCTCTGATGAGATTTACGATAAAGTATTATTTGACGAAACTGAGCACGTTTCGATAGCTGCAGTTAACCCGCGAGTGCTTTGTTTTACCTTTAATGGCTTATCAAAAGCTTATCGAGCAGCCGGGTTTCGGTCTGGATGGTTAATCATCAGTGGTGCGATAGATCATGCCGGTTACATTTTTAATGCGTTAGAGACGCTTTCAAGTATGCGGCTGTGTGCCAATGTTCCAGCGCAGCTTGCCGTTCAAACAGCTTTGGGTGGTAGTCAGTCGATAGAGGCTTTATGTGCGCCAGAAGGGCGATTATATGAACAACGCAATTTTGCGGTCGAGCATCTTAATGCGATTCCTGGAGTCTCGGTAAATAGCCCTCAAGGGGCCATGTACTTATTCGTACATTTAGATCCTGAACTTTATCCCATAGAAAACGATCAAGACTTTGTCATGCAATTACTGCAACAAGAAAAAGTCTTGGTAGTGCCAGGTAGCGGCTTTAACCTTGCCAGCAACCAATACTTCCGCATGGTGTTCTTACCCAAATTGATGACCTACATGAAGCTATCAGCAGGATTGCCCGGTTTTTGAAAGAAAGACTTGCGGCCCCAGCTACGTAGCAGGGTCCGGAGGTGGGTCTGCAAGTTCCTCAAGCGCTAGCGCTTCATCAGCAAAAGCGGTATCTTAACCGGATACCGCTTTTGTCGTTTCTGGAGCTGAGTTTTGACCCAAGCTATCACCTTACAGCAGTATACCGGCGCATCATTATTGAACGCGCGTCAGCTAAATCTATCGATGAAGTTGCCGATCTTTCTTGCCTTTACCGTCACGAATCGTAAGTGCAGAATGACTAGAATTGATATCTTTAACCCGCAAACGAAGCGCCTCACTTACTCTTAAACCACTACCGTATAGGAGTTCAATAATCAGCTTATTTCGACCACTAAGCTGGTTTAAAATGCGCTGAACTTCCTCAGGTGTGAGCACTACAGGCAACTGACGCTGTTTAGTAGCAAGGCTAAAATTAAGATCACCTAGTTCTTGATTCAGCGCTTTGTGATAAAGATACACCAAAGCATTTAGAGCAACTTTTTGCGTATTAACAGCAACATGGCGCTCATTCGCCAACCAACTTAAAAAGGCCTTCACCTCTTCCGCTCCCATATCAATAGGATGTCGTTTTTTATGAAGATGGATAAACTGCCGTATCCAACCTAAATAAGATTTCTCAGTTTTTAAGCTATAGCCACGTAATCGCATATCAGCGCGAAGTTTTTCAATAAAAGGGCTCGCCATCATTAACATCCATGATTTTTGATAATCGTGAGTTAAGCATAATCGATCAATCGGCACGCTTCACGGCTCAAAGTCGCACACTTAAAGCTTGCATGTAGGATAAATATGCCCTATTTTCAATTACATAATTTAAACAAAAATAGTGTTACCAGGCGTAGTCGAACAGCAAAGTGTGCGTGCTTACTTTGCTGACAGTAAAAGGCGACTTTTTAGATGGTTTTTGTATTGTTTTTGGTGAGTTACCAATTTAAACGAACGATTACGACATGTGCCAGCACACTACACAAATGTTAGGCGATTCGAGTAATTTGAGAGAAATTGCAATGGAAGTAAATATTAAGAAGATTGAAGGGAATTGGACCTTAGGTTACTCGTTGGATAAGCATACTATTCGTAGTACGCCGATTGGATATAACGAATATGGACACATGCAGTTTGACACAGAACGCCCAGAAGCTGGCGAAGCTCTGTTTCAGCTAAAATATCGATCTGATTTTTCACAGGTGCCAATCATAGGTCAGCAATTATACAACTCTTTTGGTGGGCCTTTTTCATCATCGAGTTTAGTAATACCTATGCCAGCTTCGAAAGTTAGAACTAGGCAGCCAGTCACAGAGATAGCAAGAGATCTAGCTAACCGCATGGGTATCCCCTGCGTTGAAAACTTACTTGTTAAAACTGGTAGTACACCAGCTATGAAAGATATCGAAGCGAGAGATGAAAAGGTGTCTACACTCGTAGGAGTATTCAAAGCATACGATGTATTAGGTGAAGGCCTATTCGATGTACTGATCGTTGATGACCTATTTGATACAGGCTCTTCTTTGGAGGCCGCTACAACTGTATTGCGAGGTTATAGTAAAATAAGAAATATTTATGTGGCCACGGTAACTAGGAAAAGATAATGCATAAAGTATTCATATCGGGTTCTATGGGAATCAAGAACCTAGATCAGAATGTTCAAAATAGAATCAACAACATAGTTGAATCTGGTTATCAAGTAATTGTTGGTGACGCTAGCGGCGTAGATAGTTCTATTCAAGAATATTTGATTTCAAAGAATATGAAATACGTCCTTGTGTACTGTTCCGGTGATAGTCCAAGAAATAATCTCGGACATTGGCCCGTATCAAAGATTGAAACTAATGCACCTTCAGGAACCAGAGCATTTTTTACGGCTAAAGACTTAAAGATGGCTGAAGATTGTGATTATGGGTTGATGGTTTGGGATACTAAAAGCACTGGAACTCTGAGTAATGCAATTGAGCTCCTAAAAAGAAAGAAATCAGCTCTAGTGTATATAAACAAAGCTAAAGAATTTCTCAAGATAAAAGAAGTAAGTGATCTTGAAAAACTTACTTCTTACATGAGCTCATCAGCCTTAGAGAAAGCTGATAAAAAATTGAAAATTAGAGATGTTATTCAATCTTTTAAACATCAACAAAATAGTCTTTTCTAAGGCGCCTAACAAGCGCAAGCACGCGGAACAATTTTCCGCTTCGCTACAAATTGTCCGGTGTTGCGGGCGTTATGCAACCTAGCGAGGTCAAGTGGAAGCCATGGAAAAAGTAATGACAGCTTTAGTTGTGCCACTGATGCTCCTGAATATGTTCGGAGGAATTGTTTCTGGCATTTGGCTTGCGGTTTTGGGCGAATGGGGTGTTATTGGGTGGGGAATTCTGTATCTATTTGCTGCTTCGTTCTTGCTCGGGTTTGCAATGCTACCAGGTCTTATTTTTGCCGCCCCTATAGCTGCCATGGGAGATCGGGCGAACAAGTTCGTGGTCTACATATGCGCGTTTTTTAGCGCTCTGTACACAATGGCGGTCATTACAGCCTGGTGCATTTGGACGTTGTACTTTTTCGCTACAAAAGCAGATTCTTCATCCTATATCCCAGTACTGATTTGGTCTTATGGTGCCGCGACTGGTCCATTAGTATTTCTCGCCAAGAAAGATATGCAAGCAGGGAATGATGCTGCAATGACTGCAACTTTCTTCGCACAGCTTGCCTATGTCTTGGTGGCTGTTCTTGCAATCTTTTTCCCATTCATCATTCTAGAGTTGGCACTGGTGTTTGGCGGGATAATGGTCGTTGGATTGATCTTTCAGTTCATCGCAGTTATAGCCGAAGACAAACAGAGAGGCTACATCTAGTGGGCTTGCATAACAAAGCGCCCAAGAGCGACAAAGTGAAGCTGTCACGCCCTTTGCAAAAGGCGCAAAGGCCGCGCCAGCTTTACTTTGCGCCTTGGCAGCGGCGTTATAAAGTCTAGGAAATATTGTGCATCTCATAGGCCATAGGATAATGTTGTCACCACTCGATACTTCTGATAGAGAGCTGTTTATTCGAATATCAATGTGTCCGAAAATGATGGCTCATGTATATGAACCTTGCACATATGAAGAGGCAATAGCCGCTTTTGAAGTCAAAGCTCAGCCCTGGGA